>NZ_JBEOVN010000231.1:0-10542 GCF_040295565.1 Streptomyces sp. NPDC002785
ATTCCGATTGTTTCTGGTCTGACGGGTGCGTTGGTTTCTGCTGAGGAGGTGACCAGCCCGGCGTTCTGGGTGCGTCATGTCCGTGAGGCGGTCCGTTTCCTGGACGGAATCCGTGCGTTGGAGGCGCAGGGCGTCACCATGTTCGTCGAGCTCGGCCCCGACGGGGTGCTCGCGGCCATGGGCCAGGAGTGCGTCACCGGTGAAGACACGGCCTTCGCGCCGGTACTCCGCGCCGGGCGCCCCGAGGCCGAGGCGCTGGTCGCGGCCGTGGCGCGGGCACACGTCCGTGGCATGGCCGTGGACTGGACGGCGTTCTTCGTCGGCACCGGTGCCGCGCGGATCGAGCCGGGCGCACTGCCTACGTACCCCTTCCAGCGCCAGCGATACTGGCCGAAGGTGTCCTCGCTGTACCTCGGTGATGTCACGGCCGTGGGACTGGGCGAGGCCGAGCACCCGCTGCTCGGAGCGAGCGCCGAACTTCCGGACGCGGGCGGCGTGTTGTTCACCGGGCGCCTGGCGCTGTCGACGCACCCGTGGCTGGCGGGCCACACCATCATGGACACGGTCCTGCTGCCGGGCACGGCTTTCGTGGAACTGGCGATCCGGGCCGGTGACCAGGTCGGCTGCCCACACCTCGATGAGCTGACGCTGGAGGCGCCGCTGGTACTGCCCGAGCAGGGCGGCGTTCAGCTGCGGCTCTCGGTCGGTGCGGCCGACGAGACGGGGCGGCGCCCGCTGTCGCTGTACTCCCGGCTTGAGAACCTCCCGGCCGAGGAGCCGTGGACCCGGCACGCCGGCGGTGTGCTGGCAGCCGCCGACGGTCTGCCGCAGCCCGACTTCGAGTTGACAGCCTGGCCTCCGGTGGACGCGGTCGAGATCGAGCTGGGCGACCGCTATGCGGGTCTGCTGGACATCGGCTTCGCCTACGGCCCCGACTTCCAGGGCCTGCGCAGGGCATGGCGGCGCGACGGCGAGATCTTCGCCGAGGTGCTGCTGCCCGAGGAGACCCAGGAGGAGGCGGCCCGCTTCGGTCTGCACCCGGCGCTGCTGGACTCCGCACTGCACGCCATCGGCCTCGGTGGCCTCGGCGTCAGCGACGATACGGGCCGACTGCCCTTCGCCTGGGGCGGAGTGTCCCTGTACGCGGGCGGGGCTTCGGCGCTACGCGTCCACCTCGCGCCGGTGGGCGCCGAGAGCGTCCGGCTGAAGATCGCCGATGTGACCGGCGCGCCGGTCGCCGCCGTCGAGTCGCTCGGCCTGCGCCCGGTCTCGGCCGAACAACTGCGGACCGCGCGCACCGCCTACCACGAGTCGCTGTTCCACATGAAGTGGACCGGACTGGCGAGCGCCACCGAGACGACTGACACGGGACGCTGGGCCGTGCTGGGGCCCCGTGACCTCGTCGGTGCCGACGTCTCCTCGTACGCCGACCTGGCCGTGCTCGCCGCGGCGGTCGATGCCGGTGCCCAGGCACCGGAGTTCGTCTTCGCCTCGCCCGGCAAGGGTGAGGGCCGGGACGCGGCCGCGACCGCGCACCACGCCGCCGCGGAGGCGCTGGGCCTGGTGCAGGCGTGGCTGGCGGACGACCGGTTCGCCGACTCCCGGCTGGTCGTGCTGACCGCCGGCGCGGTGGCCGCCGCGCCGGGCGAACCGGTGGCCGACGTGGCGCGGGCCGCCGTGTGGGGCCTGCTGCGGTCGGCGCAGTCGGAGAACCCGGACCGGCTGCTGCTGGTCGACCTCGACGGCGACGACGCGTCCTTCCGCGCGCTCCCCGGCACACTGGCGGTAGGCGAGACACAGCTCGCGCTCCGCGCAGGCGTGGCGTACACGCCGCGGCTGGCCCGGGTGGCCGTGGACACGAACACCGGGCGAGAGTTCCGCCCGGCCGCCGACGGTACGGTACTGGTGACGGGCGCCAGCGGTTCGCTGGGTGGGCTGGTGACCCGGCATCTGGTTGCCGAGCATGGTGTGCGGAACCTGTTGCTGGTGAGCCGGCGGGGTGCTGAGGCGCCGGGTGCGGAGGGACTTGCCGCCGAGCTGGCCGAGTCCGGCGCGGCCGTGACTTGGGCGGCCTGCGACGCGGCCGATCGTGAGGCGCTGGCCGCTACGCTGGCTGCCATCCCGGCGGAGCACCCGCTGACCGCGGTGGTGCACACCGCGGGTGTGCTGGACGACGCCACGATCGGCTCGTTGACGCCGGAGCGGCTCGCGCACGTATTCCGCCCGAAGGTGGACGCGGCGTGGAACTTGCACGAGTTGACGCGCGGGCTGGACCTGACGGCGTTCGTGGTGTTCTCATCGGCGGCTGGTGTCTTCGGTGGTCCGGGGCAGGGTAACTACGCCGCCGCCAACGCCTTCCTGGACGCTCTCGCTCAGCACCGTGCCGCTGCCGGGCTTCCGGCCAGTGCGCTGGCATGGGGTCTGTGGGCCGGTGGCGGTATGGGCGGCACCTTGGACGAGGCCGACATCAGTCGCATGCGGCGCGCAGGTGTGCCGCCGCTGTCCGTCGCGGACGGGCTGCGGCTCTTCGACGCCGCTCTGGAGACGGGTGACGCGGCGCTGGTGCCGATGCGGCTGGACATTGCGGCGCTGCGCACGCAGGCCGCGGCCGGCTCCGTCTCGGCACTGCTGCGCGGCCTGGTCCGCGTTCCGGCGCGCCGCGTGATCGACGCCGTCGTGGCGGGCGTGGGGGAGTCGGGTCTGGTGCAGCGGCTTGCCGGGCTCAGCGAGAGCGAGCAGGAGCGGTTGCTGCTGGACCTGGTCCGTGGGCAGGTGGCCAACGTGCTCGGCTATGCCGGTGCGGAGACGATCGGTTCGGGCCGGGCGTTCAAGGAGCTGGGCTTCGACTCGCTGACCGCGGTGGAGCTGCGTAATCAGCTGAACGCGGTGACGGGGCTGCGGCTGCCCGCCACTCTCGTCTTCGACTATCCGGACCCGAGCGTCCTCGCCCGCCACCTGCGGACCGAGCTGGTAGACACCGGAACCGCGGCGCTCGCCCCGGCTCCCGTCACGGCGGCCGTCGGTGACGACGAGCCGATCGCCATCGTCGCGATGAGCTGCCGCTACCCGGGCGGGGTGCGCACCCCCGAGGACCTGTGGCAGATGATCGCCACCGGCAACGACGGCATCTCGCTCTTCCCCGACAACCGCGGATGGGACCTGGACGGGCTCTACGACCCGGACCCGGAGACCCAGGGCACCTCCTACGCCCGTGAGGGCGGCTTCCTGCACGACGCCGCCGAGTTCGACGCGGCGTTCTTCGGGATCTCGCCGCGCGAGGCGCTCGCCATGGACCCGCAGCAGCGGTTGCTGCTGGAGACCGCCTGGGAAGCGTTCGAACGCGCCGGGATCGACCCGCTGGCGGTGCGCGGCAGCCAGACAGGTGTCTTCGCCGGTGTGATGTACCACGACTACGGCTCGCGACTGCACGCCGCGCCGGAGGAGGTCGAGGGCTACCTCGGCACCGGCAGCTCCAGCAGCGTCGTATCCGGCCGGGTGGCGTACACCTTCGGTCTGGAGGGCCCGGCCATCACGGTCGACACGGCCTGCTCCTCGTCGCTGGTCGCACTGCACCTGGCCGCGCAGGCGCTGCGCAACGGCGAGTGCACCCTGGCGCTGGCCGGCGGTGTCACCGTGATGTTCACGCCCGGCACCTTCATCGAGTTCAGTCGGCAGCGCGGGCTCGCCGCCGACGGCCGCTGCAAGTCCTTCGCGGCCGCCGCCGACGGCACCGGCTGGGGCGAGGGCGCGGGCATGCTCCTGCTGGAGCGGCTCTCCGACGCCCGGAAGAACGGCCACGAGGTGCTGGCGATCGTCCGTGGCTCGGCCGTCAACCAGGACGGTGCGAGCAACGGCCTGACCGCACCCAACGGCCCGTCCCAGCAGCGCGTCATCCGGCAGGCGCTGGCCAACGCGCGGCTCTCCAGCGACCAGGTGGACGTGGTTGAGGCGCACGGCACGGGTACGACGCTGGGTGACCCGATCGAGGCGCAGGCGCTGCTGGCCACCTACGGCCAGGACCGCCCCGCCGACCGCCCGCTGTGGCTGGGCTCGGTGAAGTCCAACCTCGGCCACACCCAGGCCGCCTCCGGCGTGGCCGGCGTCATCAAGATGGTGCTGGCCATGCGGCACGAGCTCCTGCCCAAGACACTGCACGTGGACGAGCCCTCGCCGCACGTCGACTGGTCCGCCGGCGCGGTCTCGCTGCTGACCGAGGCCAGGGAGTGGCAGCGCGCCGGGCGTCCGCGCCGGGCCGCCATCTCCTCCTTCGGTATCAGCGGCACCAACGCACACGCCATCATCGAGCAGGCCCCGGCGGCCGACGAGGCCGAGACCGCACCGGAGACCCCCGGGTTCGGTGCCGGGCCGGCCTTCGTGCCCCTGCTGCTGTCCGCGCGGGGCGAGGACGGGCTGCGGGCCCAGGCCCAGCGGCTTCGCGCCCGCATCGGCGAGCAACCGGGGACGGCGGGCGCCGACCGCACGGAGTCCGGCCTGACCGACCTCGGCTACTCGCTGGTCACCACCCGCGCGGCGCTGGAGCACCGGGCCGCACTGGTCGCCGCAGACCCGGACGAGGCACTGCACGCCCTGGACGCGCTGGCGCGCGGCGAAGCCGATCCGGCACAGGTGCTGCGCGGCGTCGCGACCGAGGGCAAGGTGGCGTTCCTGTTCTCCGGTCAGGGCAGCCAGCGGCTCGGCATGGGCCGTGAACTGTACGCCGCCCACCCCGTGTTCGCGGAGGCGCTGGACGCGATCTGCGACGAGCTGGACCGGCACATGGACCGACCGCTGAAGACCGTACTGTTCGGCGACGACGCCGAACTGCTGGACCGGACCGGCTTCACCCAGCCCGCGCTGTTCGCCATTGAGGTGGCACTGTTCCGCCTGGTCACGGCCTGGGGCATACAGCCGGACTACCTCTCCGGCCACTCCATCGGCGAGCTCGCCGCGGCGCACGTCGCGGGAGTGCTGTCCCTGGAGGACGCGGCCGCACTGGTGGCAGCCCGCGGCCGGATGATGCAGGAACTCCCGGCCGGTGGAGCGATGATCGCCCTCCAGGCATCCGAGGACGAAGTGCTTCCGCTGCTGAACGAGCGCGTGGGCATCGCCGCCCTCAACGGCCCCACCTCCGTGGTCGTCGCCGGCGACGAGGACGCAGCGCTGGAGATCGCCGCAGGCTTCGAGGCGCAGGGCCGCAAGACCAAGCGGCTCACCGTCAGCCACGCCTTCCACTCGCCGCACATGGAGCCCATGCTCGCGGACTTCCGGAAGCTCGCGGAGAAACTGACCTTCCACGCCCCGAAGATCCCGGTCGTCTCCCACCTGACCGGCACCGTGGTCACAGCCGACGAGATCCGGCTGCCGGAGTTCTGGGTCCGGCACGTCCGCGAGGCCGTCCGCTTCCTCGACGGCGTGCGCGCTCTGCACGAGGCCGGCGTGACCACCTTCATCGAACTCGGCCCGGACGGCGTGCTCTCGGCCATGGCCGAGGAATGCCTGACCGACGCCGCCGACGCCGCCGACGTGGCCTTCGTGCCCGCGCTGCGCGCCGGCCGGTCCGAGACACGGACACTGGCCACTGCCCTGGCCCTGGCCCATGTGCGGGGCGTCACCCTGGACTGGGCGGCGTTCTACGCCGGCACCGGCGCGGCGCGCGTCACCCTGCCGACGTACCCCTTCCAGCGCCGCCGCTACTGGCTGGACGTGGGCATCTCCGCCGAGGACGTTGCCTCCGCGGGCCTGGAGACGGCGGACCACCCGCTGCTGGGCGCGGCGGTCGAACTGCCCGACACCGGCGGCCTGGTGTTCACCGGCCGGCTGTCGCTGCGCACCCACCCCTGGCTGGCCGACCACGCCGTCATGGACACCGTGCTGCTGCCGGGCACGGCCTTTGTCGAACTTGCACTGCGCGCCGGCGAAGAGGTCGCCTGCGACTGCGTCGACGAGCTGACCCTCCAGACGCCGCTGGTCCTGCCCGAGCAGGGCGCGGTGCAGCTGCGGTTGGAGCTGACAGCCGCCGACGAGGCAGGGCGGCGTGGCCTGAGCCTGCACTCCCGCCGCGAGGAGGCCGACGCCGACGAGCCGTGGACCCGGCACGCCACCGGCTTCCTGACCCCCGGCCCGACCGTTGCCGCCGAGCCCTTCGACGCGGCCATCTGGCCCCCCACCGAGGCGATCGCGATCGACACCGGCGACTTCTACACGGGCGCGGCCGCGGCCGGACTCGGCTACGGACCGGTGTTCCAGGGCCTGACAGCCGCCTGGCGCAGCGGAGACGAGCTGTTCGCCGAGGTCCGGCTCCCTCAGGGGTACGAGACCCAGGCCGGCGCGTTCGGGCTGCACCCGGCGCTGCTGGACGCCGCCCTGCACACGCTGGGCCTGGACGGCTCCGGCGAGGGCGCACGGCTGCCGTTCGCCTGGACCGGCGTTCGCCTGCACGCCGCCGGCGCCGCGGGCCTGCGAGCCCGGCTGCGACCGGCCGCCACCGGAGGAGGAGTGGCGCTCCAGCTCGCCGACAGCACCGGAGCGGCCGTGGCCTCCATCGACGGGCTGGTGCTGCGCCCGGTCTCGGCGGAGCAGCTGGACGCCTCGCGCACCGCACACCACGAGTCGCTGTTCCGGCCGGAGTGGGCCGCACTGCCACTGCCCTCCGAACAGACCGGCGAGATCCCGCTGGGCGGCCGCTGGGTGGCACTGGGCGGGGAGCCGTTCACGGTCGCCGGCCGGACGCTGGACGCCCACGCCGACCTGGCCGCTCTCGCCGACGCGGACGGACCGGTCCCGGACGTGGTCTTCGTACCGCTGCCCGGGGCCGGCACCGGGCAGCAACTGCCCGACGCCGCCAGGGCCGCAGCCCGTGACGCCCTGGAACTGGTGCGGAACTGGGTGAAGGACACCCGGTTCGGTGACGCACGACTGGTGTTCGTCACCCGCGACGCGGTCGCGGCCCGGGCCGGCGAGGACCTCGCAGACCCGGCCCACGCCACGGTGTGGGGCCTGGTCCGTTCGGCGCAGTCGGAGCATCCCGGACGCCTCGTCCTGGTCGACACCGACGCCACCGACGCCTCCCAACGGGCACTGCCCGCGGCGCTGGCCACCGACGAGCCGCAGCTCGCGCTGCGCTCCGGCGGTGCGCACGCCTTCCGGCTGGCCCGCGTCCCGGTCCAGGACACCGGCCCCGGCACGGAGTTCGACCCGTCCGGCACGGTGCTCCTGACCGGCGCCGGCGGCACGCTGGGCACTCTGTTCGCCCGCCACCTGGTGGCCGAGCGGGGCGTACGGCACCTGCTGCTGGCCAGCCGGCGCGGCGAGCGGGCCCCCGGCGCAGTCGAGCTCGCCGCCGAACTGACGGCACTGGGCGCCGAGGTCACCTGGGCGGCCTGCGACGCAGCCGACCGCCAGGCGCTGGAGCGGCTCCTCGACGCGATCCCCGCCGAACACCCCCTGACCGCGGTGGTGCACACCGCGGGCGTGCTGGACGACGGCGTGATCGGCTCGCTGACCGACGTACGGCTCGACGCGGTGCTGCGCCCCAAGGTCGACGCCGCGTGGAACCTGCACGAGCTGACCCAGGACCTGGACCTTTCCGCGTTCGTGCTCTTCTCCTCCGCCGCCGGTGCCTTCGGCAGCGCGGGGCAGGGCAACTACGCCTCGGCCAACACCTTCCTGGACGCCCTGGCCCAGCACCGCGTGGCCCGCGGCCTGCCCGCGACCTCGCTCGCCTGGGGCCTGTGGGCGGCGGCCGGCGGCATGGCGGGCAGCCTGGACACAACCGATGTGATCCGGATGCGGCGCGGTGGCTACGCGCAGCTGCCACAGGACGAGGGCCTGGCGCTCTTCGACCTGTCCGGCATGCTGAAGGAGCCGGTGCTGGTCCCGATCCGGCTCGACACCAAGGCGCTGCGCGCCCAGGCCGCCGCCGGGATGCTGCCCACGCTGCTGCGCGGCCTGGTACGCACCCCCGCACGGCGGGCCGCGGAGACTGCCGGCGTCGTCGCCGCCGCGACCACCGGCTCGCTCACCGAGCGGCTGGCCGGGCTCTCGGAGGCGGAGCGCGACCGGGAACTCCTGGATCTGGTGCGGACACACGTGGCAGCCGTGCTCGGTCATGCCGGGCCGGACGACGTCGACACCGGGCGGGGCTTCCTCGACCTGGGCTTCGACTCGCTGACTGCCGTGGACCTGCGCAACCGCCTGGGCGCGGCCGCCGGGCTGCGACTGCCGGTCACGCTGATCTTCGACTACCCGACACCCACCGCACTCGCCGGATATCTGCGCGAGGAACTCGGGTTGGACGGCGCGGACTCCGCACTGCCACTCGTACACGCGGAACTCGACAAACTCGAAGCGATCCTCTCCGTGATCGGTCCGGACGATGTCGAACGCCCCGGAATCGCCGCCCGTCTGCGTGATCTCCTTTCGAAGTGGAACGAGACGCAAAGCGCGACGGACAGCGCTGCCGGGGACCGTGAGATCCAGTCCGCTACCGCAGACGAGATCTTCGATCTGCTCGATGACGAACTCGGGCTCAACTGACCAGCTCCACGTGAGCTTTCGGAACTCTTAGTTACGTGGGGATGGCGCAAATGGCTGTGGCGAACGAGGAGAAGTACCTCGACTACCTCAAGCGGGCGACGACCGATCTGCGCGAGGCGCGTCGGCGGCTGCGTGAGGTGGAGGAGCGGGAGCAGGAGCCCATCGCCATCGTGGCGATGAGCTGCCGCTACCCGGGCGGGGTCCGTACCCCCGAGGAGCTGTGGGAGCTGGTGGCCCGCGGCGCAGACGCGGTCTCTCCGTACCCTGTCAACCGCGGCTGGGGCGACGATGTGCTCTTCGCCCCCGACCCGGAGACCGGACACGAGGAGTACGTCCGCGAGGGCGGCTTCCTGCACGACGCCGCCGACTTCGACCCGGCGTTCTTCGGAATCAGCCCGCGCGAGGCGCTGGCCATGGACCCGCAGCAGCGGTTGCTGCTGGAGACCACGTGGGAGGCGTTCGAGCGGGCAGGGATCGACCCGACGGCCCTGCGCGGCAGCCGCACCGGCGTCTTCGCCGGCCTGATGTACCACGACTACGCCTCCCGGCTGTACTCGGCACCCGAGGACGTCGAGGGCTTCCTCGGCAACGGCAGCACCGGCTCCATCGCGTCGGGCCGGGTGTCGTACACCTTCGGCCTGGAGGGCCCGGCCGTCACCATCGACACGGCCTGCTCCTCCTCCCTGGTCGCCCTGCATCTGGCCGCGCAGGCGCTGCGCACCGGCGAGTGCACGCTCGCCCTGGCCGGCGGTGTCACCGTCATGTCCACCCCCGGCACCTTCACCGAATTCAGCCGCCAGCGCGGCCTGGCCATCGACGGCCGCTGCAAGTCCTTCGCGGCCGCAGCCGACGGCACCGGCTGGGGTGAGGGCGCGGGCATGCTGCTCCTGGAGCGGCTCTCCGACGCCCGCAAGAACGGCCACCCGGTGCTGGCCCTGGTCCGCGGCTCGGCCATCAACCAGGACGGCGCCAGCAGCGGTCTGACCGCGCCCAACGGCCCGTCCCAGCAACGCGTCATCCGCCAGGCCCTGGCCGGCGCCCGGCTGTCACCCGGGCAGATCGACGTCGTCGAAGCGCATGGCACCGGTACCACGCTCGGCGACCCGATCGAGGCGCAGGCCCTCTTTGCCACCTACGGCCGCAACCGGCCGGAGGAGCAGCCGCTGTGGCTCGGCTCGGTGAAGTCGAACATCGGTCACACCCAGGCCGCCGCCGGTGTCGCGGGCATCATCAAGATGGTCATGGCGATGCGGCACGGCGTGCTGCCCAAGACCCTGCACGTCGACGAGCCCACCCCCAATGTCGACTGGACGGCAGGCGCGGTCCAGCTCCTGACCGAGACCCGCTCCTGGCCGGAGACCGGCCAGCCGCGCCGCGCCGCCGTCTCCTCCTTCGGTATCAGTGGCACCAACGCCCATACGGTGCTGGAGCAGGCCCCCGAGCCGGAGCCCGCCGCCGCGGCCGAGGAGCCGGTCGGCGCCCCGGGCACGGCGCTGCCGTTGTGGACCCTGTCGGCGAAGAGCCGGCCCGCCCTGCGGGAACTGGCCGCGAACCTGCTCGCCCATGTGGCCGCGCACCCCGAGCTGTCCATCACCGACCTCGGCTACTCCCTTGCCACTGGCCGCGCCGCCTTCCACCACCGTGCGGCGGTCGTCGCGGACGATCGCGAGGGCTTCCTCCAGGCCGTGACGGCCCTCGCCCACGAGGAGCCCGCAGCCGGACTGGTTCAGGGGAAGACCGTCGGCGGCAAGCGCGCGTTCCTGTTCACGGGTCAGGGCAGTCAGCGGCTCGGTATGGGCCGTGAGCTGTACGACGCCTTCCCCGCCTTCGCGGAGGCGCTGGACGCGGTGTGTGCCGAGCTGGACCGGCACATGGACCGTCCGCTGAAGGGTGTGCTGTTCGGTGACGACGCCGAGCTGCTCGGCCGGACGGGCTTCACCCAGCCTGCGTTGTTCGCGGTCGAGGTGGCGCTGTTCCGTCTGGTCGAGGCGTGGGGGCTGCGTCCTG
>NZ_JBEOVN010000232.1:0-10495 GCF_040295565.1 Streptomyces sp. NPDC002785
TCACCCGCGTACTGGATGTACTCGGGTGATGCGACAACGCGGCGAGGCGCCGTGCCGGGCGTCGCGAGCCGGTGAACCTTTCCGGTCACAGCACTAGCGAGAGTGGCCGTGCGCTGGCCAGCGGTCGGCGCGTACGTTCGCGGCCATCTGTTCGAACTTCGTACGCAGGGCGATGCAGAACCGCTACGAGGGTCCAGACCTACGACCGGTTCACGACCACCGAGTCTCGATCGTGCGCCGGCCGGCTACCACCGCCGATTGCCGATCGCGCCATCCGCCGACAGCCATCCGGTGATCACGTGTGCGGGAACGGGCGCGTGGGAGATGGTTCAGGAGGGCCCCGCCCGTGACAGCCAGTCGGCGAGCGCGTTGCGCGTGGCACGCGTATGCGGATGTTCGGGGCCCAGGATGCTCGTCTGGTCGGCGAGCAGCTCGGTGAGCAGGGCCACAGCCCGGCCAGGTTCGCCGGCTTCCCCCCGACGCTGGACGAGGGAATGGCGAGTCTTGAGGGTGTCCGGGTGTTCGGGGCCCAGGTTGCCCGTCTGGTCGGCGAGCAGCTCGGTGAGCAGGGCCACAGCCCGGCCAGGTTCGCCGGCTTCGCCCCGCCAGTGGGCCAGGGCGTGGCGCGTCGCAAGCCTTTGGGGATCGAAGGTGTCGAGTAGCCGCACCTGGTCGGCCAGCAGTTCTTCGAAGTCGGCCACTGCACCGGAAGGGTCACCGGCCTTTCCCCGCCACCACGCCAGGCCGTGCCGTGCGGACGGGACAGGGGGTTCGAGCTGAGGCAGCGCACCGGCGCTGCGGTCCGTAGCTCCGCTGCTGGCCTCCAGGTCAACGGCCATTTACTCGTCCCTGATTCTCTGTGCCGCGCGGACGCTGCGACGTGGAGAGAACGTGCGGGTCTTGTATGTGAGCGCCTGTATGCGGTCGGCCAGCAGTGCTTCGAAAGCCTTGACGGCTGAGGTCGGATCGCCACTCTCCCCCAGCGCCCAGGCCAAGCCGTAGCGAGTGCCAAAAGTGCTCAGGTCATTCCTTCCGAAGACTCCTTCCTTATCGAGGAGCAGCTTTTCGAACGCGACCACTGCTCCGGCGGAGTCGCCTGAAGCCCGGCGGTCCGCGTCGCCGGCTCCACCGGACACAGCTCAGCGGCCAGCCACTCGGCCAGCTGCCCGCGTCACGTGGGGTCAGAGCAGCGCCCGGAGTCTCTCGGCCAGCAGGTCCCAGCGCCACTTCTCCTCGACCCAGGCCCGCCCCCGCTCCCCCATCCGCCGCCGCAGCTCCGGGTCGCGGAGCAGGGTGACGATCCGGTCGGCCGACTCCTCCACGGAGCCGCCGCGCACCACCCACCCGGTCTCGCCGTCGAGCACGGCGTCCGGCGCACCGCCCGAGTCGCCCGCCACCACCGGCAGTCCGGTCGCGGACGCCTCCAGGAAGACGATGCCGAGGCCCTCCACGTCGAGGCCGCCGCGACGGGTCCGGCACGGCATCGCGAAGACGTCGCCCGCGCCGCAGTGGGCGGGCAGCTCGTCCCACGGCACCGGCCCGGTGAAGCGCACCGAGTCGCCGACCCCCGTCTCCTCGGTCAGCCGCTTCAGCTCCTTGGCGTACGGTCCGCCGCCGACGATCAAGAGCACCGCGTCCGGCACCTGCGCCAGGATCGCGGGCATCGCGAGGATCAGCGTGTCCTGGCCCTTGCGCGGCACGAGCCGTGACACACAGACGACGACGGGCCGGTCCGAGAGCCCGAGCCGGGCCCTGATCAGCTCCCCGCCGGAGTCCGGGTGGAAGGTCTTCTCGTCGACGCCGGGCGGCAGTTGGACCATGCGGTCCGCCGCCTCGGGGCTGAGTGCGGTGGCGATCCGGGAGCGGGTGTATTCCCCCAGATAGGTGATCGCGTCCGTGCTTTCGCCGATCCTTCCCAGCAGCTGCCGGGCCGCGGGCAGCTGGGCCCAGCCCGCCTCGTGCCCGTGCGTGGTGGCGACCAGGCGGCGGGCTCCGGCCCTGCGCAGCGCCGGAGCCATCAGCCCGAGCGGGGCCGCGGCGCCGAACCAGACGGATGTGCAGCCGTGCACGCGCAGCAGCTGCACCGCGCGCCGGGTGACTCGCGGGGTCGGCAGCAGCATCGTCGTACGGTCGCGGACGACGGTGAACGGCTGCTCGGCGTCGAAGGCGGCGGTGGCCGCGATGCCTTCGGGGCCGCGCTTCCAGGTGGAGGCATATACGACGATCTGCCCGGGGTCCAGGCGCAGTGCCATGTTGTGCAGGAATGCCTGGATGCCGCCGGGGCGGGGCGGGAAGTCGTTGGTCACGATCAGGGTCTTGTCCATCCCGGCCGACAGTACCGGGCGGCCGGGCTGACAGCTCTCGCGCAGGTCTGGCGGGCATCATGGCTGGTCGTACCCACCGAGTGCCCCCTGACGAAACGGATGAGGCGTCCATGACGGGATCGACCGGCGCGCGGCTCGCCCTCGTGGTGTGGGCCCTCACCAGGGTCGCGCTGCTGCTGTGTGCCACGAAGGTGATCACAATGCCCGGGCCGGACGTGACCATTGATGTCTCGGTGATCTACCACGGCTGGTCCGAGGTCCTGAAGGCCGGTACGTACCCGCAGTCCGACGTCACCTGGCAGTACCCGCCGCTCGCCGCGCTCGCCGTCCTCTCCCCCGCCCTGCTGCCGTTCCTGGACTACGCCTCGGCCTTCTTCGTCCTCGCGTTCCTGTGCGACGGACTGGTGCTGGGGCTGCTGCTGTACGCGGGCCGCCGGACCGGCCGGTGGGCGGCGGGCGCCTGGGTGTGGGTGGCGGGGGTGCCGCTGCTCGGTACGACCGCGTACGCCCGCTACGACGTGATGGTGGCGGCGGTGGCGGTGGCGGCGCTGCTGGCGGGGGTGCGGCATCCGCGGGTGCTGGGGGTGCTGGCCGCCGTCGGTGCGCTGCTGAAGGTGTGGCCGACGCTGATCCTGGCCGGTACCGCTCGTGGGTCGCAGACGCGCCGGGCGTGGACGGCCGCGGCGGTGGCGGCTGCCGGGCTGCTGGTGGTGTGCACCGTGGCGATGCCCGGTGCGCTGGCCTTTCTCGGCTTCCAGCGCGACCGGGGCACCGAGGTCGAGTCGCTGGGGGCGCTGGTCTTCCATGTGTGGCGGCAGTTCGGCTGGCAGGGCCGGGTGGAGCTGCACTACGGCTCGCTGGAGTTCCTGGGTCCGCATGTACCGCTGGTGAGCACGCTCGCCGTCGGTCTGTCCGTCGTGGCCTTCGGCTGGCTGCTGGTGTGGCGGCTGCGGGCCCATGACTTCTGGGTGAACACCCCGGCCGACGCGGCGTTCACGGCGGTGCTGCTGTTCACGACGACGAGCCGGGTGATCAGTCCCCAGTACATGCTGTGGCTGGTCGGCCTGGCGGCGGTCTGCCTGGTCTTCCGGGACAGTCGGATAGGGCTGCCGGCCGTCCTGGTGCTGTTCGCCACGGGCATCACTCAGCTGGAGTTCCCGCTCGGGTTCGTCCATGTGGTGACCAGCGACGCGACGGGCGTGACGCTGATGTTCCTGCGCAACGGCCTGCTGGTCGCGGCGATACTGATCGCCTGCCGGCAGCTGTGGCGGCAGACGGTGTCCGGGCTGCCGCGCAAGGCCGGCCGCCCGCCGGCTGCCCGGTCCGGCGTCGGCCGGGGGGCGGAGCCGGTCGGCTCCTGAGCGCGCCTCGCTCAGCCGAGCCGGGAGCGCAGATACTCCCGCCAGCGTGCCGTGAAGTCCTGCGGGGTCGTGGAGAGCACCTCCTGCATGGCCTGCTCCACCGCCCCGTCCCGTCCTGGGTGCCCTCCGACGGCCCGGTAGAAGGCGAACAGCTTCGCCTCGCCCCAGTGGTCGGCGATCAGCTCACAGGCCAGCCAGGCGCCCTCGTACGCCCTCGCCAGGCGCGCGGAGTCGCCCGCGAAGCCGAAGTCCTCGTCCGTGGGGAGTCCGGCGGGCAGATCGCCGTTCAGGACTGCGTCGGCCAGTTCGGGCGCGGCCTGTGCGGCGGTACGGTCCTCGGCGCGGTAGGCCGCCCAGTCGGCGAAGCCCTCGGAGAGCCAGGTCGGGGTGGCGGCAAAGGTGCGGGTGCGGGTGGCGACGTGGGCGGTCTCGTGGGTGAGGACGATCCGCTGCCCGAAGGTGCCGAGCATGCCGTACGCCTGCGGGTTGACGATCACCCGGTCCGCGGGCGCCCGTTCCGGACCGCCGGTCTGCCCGGTGGTGACGGCCGCGATGCTCCGGTAGTTCGCCGCCGGTGACCCCAGCAGCCCCGCCATGTCCTCCACGGTGTGCGGTACGAGCACCACCACGCGGCCTGCCCAGCGTTCCGGCCAGGCGTCCGAGACGGCGGGCACCGCGCGGTCCGCGGTCCGGGCGATCCGGCGCAGCTCCTGCCCGGTGCGGCCGACCCCGAGGACGAGGCTGTGCTTTCCGCGTACCACCTGGACATCGCCCTGCTGCCAGAGCTGCCGGCCGCCGTCCTTGCCCGCCCGGTCGCCGACGATGTACCAGCGGCCGTCCGTGCTGTCCCGTCTCAGATCGAGCACCCGGTCCGCGGCGACCGGGGCGGCGTCGTAGCCCTTGATCCGGTAGCGCAGCTGGACGTCCGCGGTGGCCCGGTCGGTGCCCTGTCCGGTCACGTCCGTCAGCCGGTACGTCCATGAGCTCAGCGGTACGTCCGCGAGATTGTCCAGTTCCCGGCGCTGGGCCGTGCGCAACCCGGTGGCCTTCGGGTCTATGGCTGCCAGATAGGCGTCCGTATCGTGGTCCAGCACGGCGGCCGCGCGGCGGTCCAGGGTGGCGCGGATGGAGCGGGCGGTGGAGTCCGGGGCGGCGCCGTCGTCGGGGGCCGCGCAGGCGGAGGCGAACAGCAGCCCGGCGAGCAGCGCTCCCGCCGTGCGCCGTCCTGCGTCACGTCCCGCCCGTGCGGTGTGCCGTCCGTCGATCCAGGTCACCCGGTCGAGAGTACGGGTCAGACGCGGGTGACCGAGGAGACGGGCATCATGCCGACGGGGTCGTAGCGCACCGGGGCGCCCGGGTACGGGGCGTGGATCACCTGGCCGTTGCCGACGTACATGCCGATATGGCCGGCGTCCGCGCGGTAGACGACCAGGTCGCCGGGGCGGGCCTCGGAGAGCGGCACCGTGCGACCCGCGTACCGCTGGGCCTGCGAGGTGCGCGGCAGGCTGATCCCGGCCTGGGCGTACGCCCACTGCATCAGCCCGGAACAGTCGAATCCGGCGGGTCCGTTGGCCCCCCAGATGTACGGGCGGCCCAGTGCCTGCCGGACCGCCATGACGGCGGCGGCCGCCCGGGCGGAGCCGGCCGGCAGATCGGCCATGGCCGGGAACACGTCGCCACGGCCGGAGCGCGAGGCCCGCTCGAAGTCCGCCCGGGCGGCCCTGGGCAGCGCCTCCAGCAGCTGCTTGGCCCGGGTGAGCTTGCGCTCGACGGTCCGTTTGTGACGGGTGGCGACCGCCCTGTTGCGCTCCAGATCGGCCAGCGCCCGGGCGGCCTCCGCGCGGGTCTGTGCGAGAGAGCGCTGAGCCTGCTGGAGCTGCCGCAGCTCGGTGGCCTGATGCTCGGTCAGGCGGTCCAGGGTGGCCGCCCGGTCGAGGTAGGTGTCCGGATCGGAGGAGAGCAGCAGAGCGAGCGAGGGATCGAGGCCGCCCGAGCGGTACTGCGCGCTCGCCACCGAACCGAGCGCCGTACGCAGCCGGTTGAGGCGTTCCTGGTCGCGGGCCGCCCGGTCCTGGGTCCGCTTCACCTCGCCGCGCAGCCGGTCGGCGTTCTCACCGGCCTTGTTGTACTGCTCGGTGGCCCGCTCCGCCTCGCTGTACAGCCGGTCGACCCGGGCCTTGGCGGTCCGGGATGTGTCCTGCGGGTCGGCGTTCGCGGTGGCCGCCCCGAGGGTGGCGGCCGCGGTCGCCGCCGCGGCCGACAGGACAGTGACCCGGGCGCTCCGGTTGAGGCCGGGCTGTGTGGAACGGCGATGGGACACCACAGGACGCCGCACTCCCTTCCGCTGTACGCAGATCGCGCAGCCCCTGCCGCCCGGGGCGGGCGGACCGACGAACGGGAGCTGCGCAGCAGGCAGACAGTAGTCGGACGATTACGGAGCGCCCAAAGGCCGCGCCGGGCGGCAGGGCGGCGGAAACGCCGACGCCCCGCCGGTGACCTGTGGGTCTCCGGCGGGGCGGACGGCCTGCGCGGGCGCGGGAATTCGCTCGTTCGGGCGTCGTCAGCCGACGCGCACGCCGAACTGGAAGCTGCCCATGGTGTTCATCGACTCGTAGCGGACGGACGTGCCCGGGTACGGGGCGTGCAGGACGGTGTTGTTGCCCGCGTAGAGGCCCACGTGCGAGGTGTTGTTGAAGAAGACCAGGTCGCCCGGCTTCAGCGCGCTGCGCCCGATATGGGCGCCGTCGTTGACCTGGGTGTACGTGACCCGGGAGATGCTGACGTTGGCCTGGGCATAGGCCCACTGGGTCAGCCCGGAGCAGTCGAAGGAGCTGGGGCCGGTGCCGCCGGAGCGGTACGGCTTGCCGATCTGGGTGGCCGCGGCGTTCAGGGCGGCGGCTCCGCGGGCGGAGGCGGGGGCCTCGTTGCCCAGGTCGGCGTTGCCCGAGTCGGCGTTGCCCGAGTCGGCGTTGCCCAGGCCGGTCCGGTCGCCCGCGGCGCGGCTGGCACGCTGCTGGTCCTGGCGCATCTCCGCGCGCTCGGCTTCGGTCAGCGTGTTGAGCAGACGCTGCGCCGCGGCCAGCTTGTCCTGGAGCTTCTTCTTCTTCTCACCGAGCGTCTTGCGTACGTCCGCGAGGTCACCGAGCTTGTCCTGGGCCTCCTTGCGCTCCTGCGCGAGGACCCGCTGCTTCTCCTGGATCTTCCCCAGGGTCTCGGTCTGCTTGGCCGTCAACTGGTCGAGGGCCGAGGCCTCGTCGAGGAAGGTGTCCGGGTTGGACGAGAGGAAGAGCTGCACCGACGGGTCCATGCCACCGGAGCGGTACTGGGCGGCGGCGAGCGAACCGAGGTCGTTGCGGAGCGCGTTGACCTCCTGCCGGCCGCGGGCCACCTTGTCCTGCAGCGCGCCGACTTCCTTCTCCAGCTTCTGCTGCTTCTCCTTGGCGCCGTAGTACTGCTCGTTGGCGTCGCCGGCCTCGTGGCTTAGCTTCTCGACCTTCGCCTTGACCTCGCTCTTGGAGGGCTTCGGGTCGGCGTGGGCCGCCTGGGAGGTCAGGGCCACGGCCGCGGCGGCGGTCGCGGTGAGCACGGTCACACGGGCGCGGCTCGGCTGCTTGGGACGACGGTGGGACCCCACGAAGGCGAGCTCCTTCTTCCTCGAGCCGCCTACCGGGCTGTGGGGGGACTGAAATCCCCGGCTCCGTGTACGTCACGGACTCGGCGGCGCCTTCGCCGTCACCCCGGATGGGTGATCAACCGCGCGAAGGTTCGAAGCCTGACCCTAGTGACCAACTTGTGATCAGTTCAAATCCTCACAAGAAAAATCTCGTCACAGGAGGCACTTCTTTACCCACGTCACACAGGGTGTAGCGGTGACTTGACGGTCCGTTCCCTGATTTCCACCGAGTCCCGGCAAGTGCCACTAGACGCGCGAAAGGCGCTTCAGGAGCAAGACGGACGCAACGGGCCTGGCGCCCACCTTCGCCACTCCGTCGGCGACTTCGCGGTCGGTGGAGACCACTACGACAGGCCGGCCCGGCGGTTCGGCGCGCGCCAGCTGACGGATGAGTTCATCGGCGGTCACACCGGGCTTACTGAAGAGCACCCGGACCCCGCGCGGCGGCGCGAGCAGGACCGGGGCAGCCAGTTCGGCCCCGTCGAAGACACAGGTCATCTCGGCGCCGGTCTGCGCCGCGAGGACCGCGAGACCACCCAGCAGCCTCAGCCGCTGCTTCTCCAGCGGCAGTTGCGGATAGCCGGTCTTGGTGACGTTGTAGCCATCCACGATCAGATGCGCCTGCGGCAGCGCGAGCAACTGGTCGAGCAGGGCCGGATCGGTCTCCGAAAGGGCCCTGGCGGCAATGTCCTTGGGCGACATCCTGCCGGGCTCGACCGCGTCGGCACTGTCCGCGGGGCGGATCGAGGAGGGTGGCAGGGCCAGTTCGCGACGGAGCCCGCGGGCCGCGTCGAGCACCGTGTCCAGCAGCAGCCGCAGCCGCATGTCCTCGACCGAGCGGCCCTCCCTGGCGGCCCTGCGGGCCGCCTCGACGGACGCCTCGGCCTCACCGAGCCGCGCCTTGAGGCGACGGGACTCGCTCTCGGCCGCGGAGACCTGGGCGGCCGCCTCGGACCGCACGGCGTCGGTCTCGGCCCGGCTGCGGCGCAGCGCGGCCTCGCCGCGCTTGACGTCGTTGACGGCGCTGCGCAGTTTCCGTTGAAGGGATTCGGCTTCCTTGCGTGCCGCGTCCAGCTCGCCACGGAGCCGTTCGGTCTCGCTCTTCGTCTGGGAACGGGCCTGGGTGAGTTCCTCGCGCAGCCGTTCCAGCTCGCGGCGGCTCTCCTCATCGGCGCGCTCGGCATCGGCCCGCTGGGCCTCCTCACCGGCGGAGGCGACCAGCTTCACCCAGCCGACCGGGCGCAGCACATAGGCCGCGGCGGCCACATCGACGGGGTCGGCGGCGGCCGGCGGCGAACCGGCCTCCAGCGCGGCCGTCAGCTCCGGCTGCCCCTCCTTGAGCCGTTCGCCGATGCGCTGCCGGAACAGCGCGTCGCCCTCCAGCGCGGCCGCCATCGCGTTCCCGGCGAACTTGGCACGCCGGGTCGGGGTGAAGCGGGCGTACTGTCTCAGCTGGGCCGGGAGTTCGGTGACCGTCAGGCCGCCGAAGGCGTCCGAGACCAGCGCGACGACCCTTCGCCGCACACCTTCGGGCAGCGGGCGGTCGAGCGCCTCGACGGCGTCGCCGGCCGCCTCGGCCGACTCGGCGCCGCTAGCGGGCTGCTCCACCATCCGTCACCCCAAATTGTCTGTCCGCGCGGCCCCGTCAGGAGTCGGCACCCGGCCTGTCCACCAGTTCGATCTGATCCACCGCATTGCACCACCGGCAGCGCACCGACTCGATGGTCTCACTGACCACCTCGCGTTCCTCAACGGTGGACTCCCCGGCCAGGTCGAGATGAACGTATTCGATGACCTTGGAGGAGCGCGTCACGTCGAACCGCGTGAGATTTCCGCAGAGCGTGCAGCGCCAGCGGGTCCCGTCGGTCGGCTGGGGAACCGTCGTCATCGTGCGTCCTCTTTCGTCGAGCCTCGTGCTGCCTGCTTCAAGGATCTCGCTGTGCGCCGTCGAACTGCGGATGTCCTGCCGTAACCCTACGGCCTCGCCACGTCCCCCCGACACGGCGAGGCGGTCTGTCCCGTTCCCTCCGCTTGCGTCATGCTCTGTTCATGATCGATCGGCGGGCTGCGGGCGGCAGATTGACCAGCGGACTCCTACGGACGGTCACCTCCGGCGGGCCGTCGGTGACCCATGCCCTGATCGCCGCGTGCTGTCTGGTCTTCCTGCTCAGCCCGCTCTCCGGCTTCAACCCGTCCCACAGCACCGCCGACGCGCTGCTCGCCGCCCAGGCCGGATACTTCGAACGATGGGGCGTGATCCCGAGCGAGCTGTGGGACGGCTCCGCCCGCGCCCTGCTCACCCCGCTCACCGCCCTCTTCGTGCACGGCAGCTGGCTGCACCTGCTCGGCAACATGCTCTTCCTGTACGTGTTCGGGGCGATGACCGAGGAGCGCATGGGCCATGCCGAGTTCACCTTCTTCTATCTCGGCTGCGGCTATCTCGCCCTGGTCGCCTACGCGGCTGCGCACGCCACGTCCGACCAGACGCTCGTCGGCGCGTCGGGGGCGATCTCGGCGGTATTGGGGGCGTTCCTGTACCTGTTCCCCAGGGCCCGGGTCACCAGCCTCTTCCCCTTCCTCTTCTTCCTGCCGCTGCGCTTCCCCGCCTGGATCGTGCTGATCTTCTGGTTCGTCCTGCAGTGGCTGGCGGTCCAGGGCGCGGGCAGCGGGGGCCCCGGCGTGGCCTATCTGGCCCATGTGGTCGGCTTCGCCCTCGGCTTCCTCTACGCCTGGGGGCGTTACCGGCGTACGGATAGAGTGAAGACTCCAGCCACGGCCACCGAGGGAGAAAGCCAGCCGTGATCACCGCGATCGTGCTCATCAAAACCAGCGTGGACCGGATTCCCGAGATCGCCGAGGCCATCGCCGCGCTGGACAGCGTCAGCGAGGTCTTCTCGGTCACCGGTACGTACGACCTGATCGCCATGGTCCGGGTGGCCAAGCACGACGATCTGGCGGACGTCATCCCCGGCCGGATCAGCAAGATCCCCGGCGTCGAGGCCACCGACACGCATGTGGCCTTCCGTACGTACTCGCAGCATGACCTGGAGGCCGCTTTCGCCATCGGCCTCGACGCGTAGATACGCCCCTTGGACCGCGTAACACTTCGGCGGGGGACGGGCTCGGCCGCCCCGCCC
>NZ_JBEOVN010000233.1:0-10406 GCF_040295565.1 Streptomyces sp. NPDC002785
CGGGCGCTGAGCCGTTGGGGGCTCGACGACCTCTCCGACTCGGTGGAACTGCTGGTCAGCGAGGTGGTGACCAACGCGGTGCGCTATGCGGAGCGACCAGTGACGCTTCGGCTGCTGCGCACCGACCTGTTGCGCTGCGAGGTCGGCGACGATTCGCCGCAGCTGCCCCGGCAGCGCCGGGCCCGACTCATGGACGAGGGCGGCCGTGGCCTGTTCCTCGTGAACGGGCTGGCCAGACGGTGGGGGGCGACACGTCTGTCGACCGGCAAGGTGGTCTGGTTTGAACTGGGCCTGCGTCCGAGTCTGACAACCCCGCCTGGTTGACGAACCGGGGCTGTTCAGCAGTCCGGAAGTAGTTCGTCCAGCTACAGGTACGGCGGCTTCAACGGGCGAGAGTTCAAGGCCGTGTTCGATGCCGCAGGCGGTGACGTCGCGACCGCGGTCCAGAAGTGGCTGGTCGAAAACGATTGCATCGAGCCCGGCACACCGATCGTCGGCCTGGAGATCCGTGCCTGGAAGCCCGCCGACTGAGATCGACCACCGTCATTCATTGCTGGCGTGTTCTAGTCGCCGATGCGAACGATTGGGAACTAGAACACGCCCAGTACTCGATACTGGCTGCATGACGGGGTGGCAGCTACGGCGAACATCGCTAACCTCAGGAGTCGCGATTGACGCGTATCTCATGCGGTGATGACGGGGGAGCCATGGACGTTAAGGTGATCGCGGAAGGCCTCGACAGCGGAAATCAACTCCGTTTGCTACGGGACTGGTTGACCGACGCTCAGGAGTTACGGGGGCGGGTCGACGGTGTGGAGCGGCCACCGGAGACCGGCACGCTCGGCCCGGTGCTGGACGCCCTGTCGGTCGCACTCGGCCCGGCCGGTGCGGCGAGCGCGTTCGCCACCGGTCTCATCGCCTGGCTGCGCACTCGCCGCGGTGATGTACACATCAAGGTGACGCTCCCAGACCGCAGTTCGCTGGAGCTGACCGCGAAGCGGGTATCCGGTCTCGACGCTGACGCTCTGCAGCAGCAAGTGAGCGAAGTCGCCGACCTGTTGAGTCGGCAACAAGGGGACACGGACGTGCCCGAGCGTCGCGAGCTGCCGTGACGGACCTATCCGGTGCAGGCGTACGGGTCCTGTTGATCGCGACCGCCATGCATGAGGGTCCCCTACTGACGTCGGTGCCCGCGGTCGCCACCTCCTGCCAGGATCTGCGCACGGCCTTGATCGAACGCTGCGGGGTGCGGCCCGGCCTCCTGCGCACGCTGCTCGACCCGGCCGACGCGCAGACCATGGCGCGGGCCGTCACCGAGGAGGCACAGCGCGCGGACACCGTGCTGCTGGTCTACTTCATCGGGCACGGTCTGCTCGGCCCGGACGGAGAGCTGTACCTGGCGGCGACCGGCACCGACCGCCTCACCCCTGGGATGGCCGAGCACCAGGCGCTGTCGTTTTCCTCGCTGCGGCAGGCGCTGGAGGCGAGCCGGGCGTCGTCCGTCGTCGTCGTACTCGACTGCTGCTTCTCCGGGCGGGTCTCCTTGAGCGGCAGCCCGTCCTTGCCTGCGTTCACGATGACGCCCGCGCACGGCATGTACCTCATGGGGTCCGCGGAACAACTGGCTCTCGCGCCTCCTGACGCCATGCACACCGCGTTCACTGGTGCGCTCATCGAACTGCTGACGCACGGCGACCCGCGCGGGCTTCAGCCGCTGACCCTGGATGCCGTGTTCGACTGGGTTTTCCGGGCGATGAGTGACCGGCAGGGGCCGCTACCCCGGCGCCAGGCCGGGGACCGCTCGGGACACCTCGTCATCGCACCGAACCCGGCGGTGCCGACGCAGGTGGGGCCTCCAGAGGAAGCGGAGCCCGCGCCCGGCCGCTGCCCGTATCTGGGCTTGGACGCCTTCGGGGTGGATGACGCCGACGTGTTCTTCGGGCGTGACGGTATGACGGAGCGGGTGTTCACCGCGCTGACGGAGGTGGCCGCGGCAGATGAGCCGGGCCCGCTGGTTTTGGTGGGCCCGTCCGGTTCGGGAAAGACCTCTCTGCTCAACTCCGGTCTCATGGCCGGACTGCGTGAGCGGGGCTTGCTCGGCACCACCTCTTGGCTCTCCCTGCGCCTCACCCCCGGCAGAAGCCCGCTCCGGCGGCTGGCAGCTCGGTTCGACACCAACCCCGAGTCTGTCGATCTGATGCGGGAGGATCCCGACCGCGCGACCGAGCTGGCCGAACGGCTGCTGGCCGGCCGGCCGGAGCAGCGGCTGATCGTCCTTGTCGACCAGCTGGAGGAACTGTTCACGCTGTGCTTGGACCCGTCGGAGCGCACCGCGTTCCTGCGGGCGGTTACTGCCCTGGCCCGGCCCTCGGGCGGGGGCCGGCCGGGGGCGCTGGTGGTGCTCGCGCTCCGGGCGGACTTCTATGGTCAGGCAGCCGCGCACCCCGAACTGCTCGCCGCTCTGCGCGACACCCAACTGTTGGTCGAGCCGATGACCCCCGACGAACTCCACGCCGCCATCGAGGGACCGGCCGCCGCCGCGGGGCTGGTCCTCGACGAGGGCCTCGCCGACGTGATCCTGCACGAGTTCGGCGCGACGGCAGACCGGCAGCCGGCCGCGGGGGTGCTGCCGCTGCTGTCCCATGTCCTGTGGGCGACCTGGCTGCGACGCGTCGGATCGCGGCTCACCGTCGCCCAGTACCGTTCCGTCGGCGGTATCGCGGAGGCAATCAAGACCACCGCCGACGACACGTACGACGGACTCGACCGGCAGGGCCGGGAAGCGGTACGGCTCATGCTGCCCCGGCTGGTGCGCGTAGGAGAGGACTCCGCCGACACAGCCCAGCCCGTGGACCGCTCCGCCCTTCTGCATGGGCTGCCCGACACAGCGGCCGCACAGCAGGCCATCGACCGGTTCACCCAGGCCCGCCTGCTCACGCTTGACCACGACTCCGCACGCATCAGCCATGAGGTGCTGCTGCGCGCCTGGCCCCGGCTGACGGAGTGGGTCGACGCGGACCGGGACTGGCTGCGCGCCCGCCAGCAACTCGCCGCCGACGCCCGGGCGTGGGAGAGGGCCGGGCGGGAGTCCTCGTTTGCTGTATCGGGGGAGCAGGCTGGCCGCCATTCGGGAACGCGCCGAGTTGTCACCGGCGAGCGCGGTCGAACCAGATTCTGTGCTCGCCGAGTTCGTGGACGCCTCTTGGCAGCAGGAGCGCCGGGGTGTGCGCCGGGCCCGGATCGCGGTGACGTTTCTCATGGCCCTGGTCGTGCTCGCCACATCCGGGCTGATCGGTTCGGTCATCTTCCAGCGGCGGGCCGAGCGGGCGGGCGAACGCGACCTGGCCCGGTACCTCGCCGCCGAGGCCGAGGACCTCCGCGACCAGCAGCCCGGTCTGGCCAAGCAGCTCAGCCTGGTCTCGTACCGGATGAACAAGGACGCGGGGCGCGGCACGCTGCTCAACAGTCGGCGCACACCCGGTGTGATCAACGCAGAGGAGCCTGCCCAAGACCTCGCCTACAGCGGTGACGGCCGCATCCTCGTGCTCTCCGTCGGAGACGCGATCGAGCTGCGCTTCCCGGGCGGCTCCGCGAGGGTCGGCGCGGGCGTGATCGGCCCGGTCGCGATCAGCCGGGACGGCCGGACACTCGCCGCAGTCACCTACGACGAGCGTCGGCCCAAGACGGCATGGGTGCAGTTGTGGGACATATCGGATCCCGACCATCCGAGACAGACCGCCTCGCCGCAGCTGGACCACGCCGTCCACGCGCTCGCCCTCAGCACGGACGGCAAGGTCCTGTACAGCGGCCTGACGACCGGTGAGATCCGCGTCTGGGACATCGGCGAACGTGCCGCGCCGAGGCCGCTGCCCACACTCCGGGCACATTCCGCGCGGATCGATTCCCTGGCCGTGTCCGCCAAACGTGACCTGCTCGCCAGCATGAGCGTAGACGGCCGGATCCAGCTCTGGAAGGCGGCCGACTCCGGGCGCCCCGAGCGCGTCGCCGCGCTCAAGGGGGCGATATACGACCGCAGCATTCTTGTGAACCCCAGGCCGCTGCACCGGGTGGCCTTCAACCCCACTGGACGGATGCTCGCGGCTCCGGTCGCCGTGAAGAACGGGGACAAGCTCGGGCTGTGGCGGTTGGACGCGCCCGGCAAGCCCCGGCGGGTGGAGAAGAAGAAGGACGACTCGACGAGCGACACGTCCACTCCCTGCTACGAGGGCCTGCACTCCCTGGCGTTCAACCCGAAGCGCGAGTACGTCGTCGTGGCCTGCGGCAGCACCTGGCAGGTGTGGATCTACCAGAAGAACCTCCTTCCCGGCGCGGTTCTGTCCGGGGCGTCGGGCGGCGGCCAGGGAAGCTACGACGAGGTAGGGATGGTCCTGTTCGACCCCGCCAAGCCCCGCAGACTGTTGCAGGCCACCGACCACGGCGTGCACGTTTTCTACCTCAACAACTCCGCCCAGCCGGGTGCTGAGGCATTCCTTCCGGCGACGCCCGGAACCGGAGGCCAGTTCGACTACCGGTTGGCCGGCAAGAAGCCGCTGATCGCCCTTCAAGGAGTGGGCGTGAACTACCTGTGGGACGTGACGGAGATGCCGGACTCGGCGAAACTCCTGGCCGCGACCCGCTCCCCCGACATGTTCACGGGCGGGGACATCGCCCTCAGCCCGGACGGACGCCTCCTCGCGGACGTGGAGTTGTACGAGGGCGGTGAGGTCGACAAGAAGGGCAAGAAGCAGGAGAACGTCGGTCTGCGGCTGCGCAGCACCTCGGCGCCCCCGAGAAGCGCGCCGCTGGCCACCATCGACGAGCTGGACAACGGTGTGGCGGCGATCGCCTTCAGCCCCACCGAGCCCGTCCTGGCGGTGTCCGACATGAACGGCTACAGAGACAACAACCACAAGACGCCGGTCGTACGGATCTACGACATCGCGAACCCCAAGCATCCACGGCAGACCGCCCAGATCGACGCGGCGACCACAAAGCTCGACTTCTCCCCGGACGGCGAGTCGCTCCTCCTCACCGATGCCCCCTTCGCCGACCCGGACGATCCCCGGCCCCAGCCCGTAGACAAGTTGGAGAGCTGGGACCTCACCGACCCGGCGCATCCCGAGAAGCGGTGGGCGCGCCCCGTTGAGACCGGAATCGACTCGGTGCACATCGCGTTCCGGCCGGACGGCAAGCTGCTCGCCGCCTACGACAACGGGGGCACGCTGAGGCTGTGGCGCGTCGAGGGGCACCGGCTCACCAACGAACTGTCCCGCATCACCGTGGGCGTCCATGGCAGCCCGATCGCCTTCAGCCCCGACGGAACCCACCTCGCCTTGACCGCGAAGAAAACCGTAGGTGCCGACGAACGCCCCGAGATCTGGGACCTGATCGATCCGAAGGATCCAAGACGGCACTCCTACCTGCCCGGCTCATCGCGTGCAGCCGACTTCTACGCGCTCCAGTTCAGCCCGGACGGAGAATTCCTCGCCATCGTCAGGTCATCCGCAGGTATCGAGATGTGGGACACCAACCCAGAACGGGTCATCGGCGACATCTGCGAATCGGTCGGCGATCCCATCACCCGGCAGGAGTGGAAGCACTACCTGCCCGACAAACCGTACGAGCCGCCCTGTCGTGCGTCCTAGTGCCGCATCAGAAACCTCAGGGCCTTAACTCGTCAAGCAACAGCCGCGAGTTCGGTGGGGAAGGCCGTGTTCTCATCGAACAGGTTGCGCTTCTGAAGGCAGTGGTAGAGCTGGCCAATCATGCGGTTGAAGAGATTGCGCTGGGCGGCTGCGTGCCAGTCTCCGTGGTCGTCGCGGCGTCGCCGGTAGTGGGTCTTGGCTCCGGGTGAGGCTGATCCTTTGGAGTGGACACCCTGACAATGGATCTTGATGGTCCAGGGAGGGATGTCCAGGTGGGACGCAAGTCTCCGCATCCGGAGGAGTTCAGGAAGGACGCTGTCGCGCTCTACCGCGCCGCGGCCGGGCAGCGGACGTACGCGGCGGTGGCCGCTGATCTCGGCATCACCGCGGAGTCGCTTCGGACCTGGGTGCGCAAGTACGAGGCCCGGGCCGTGCCCGAGGGCCGCGACGGCAGCGAGGGCGCGGCCGAGGAGCTGGCCCGGCTGCGAGCGGAGAACGCTCGGCTACTCAAGGCCGAGCAGGAGTGGCGACTGGAGCGCGAGATCCTGCGCCGGGCTGCTGCCTATTTCGCCCGTGAGGTGAAGTGAGCCCCGACCGCTGGGACTTCATCTCTGACAACCGCGCCGACTTCGGCGTCAAGCGGATCTGCCGGGTGCTTGGAGCGTCCCGCGCCGGCTACTACCGGCACCTGGCCACCGAGCAGGCCCGCACCGAGCGCCAGGCCGAGGAGAAGCGGACCGTGAGCGAGATCCGCGCCATCCACGCCGAACACCAGGGCGCCTACGGCGCCCCGCGCGTCCATGCTGAACTGCGTGCGAGAGGACACAGGATCAACCGCAAACGCGTAACCCGGCTGCTGCGGATCAACCACATCGTCGGCCGTCACCCGCGGAAGAAGAAGCGGACGACGATCGCGGACAGGACCGCGCCGCCCGCGCCGGACCTGGTGATGCGCGACTTCACTGCGGACACGCTGAACACCAGATGGTGCGGCGACATCACATACATAGCCGTCGGCACAACGTGGCTCTACCTCGCCACGGTGATCGACATCTGCTCGAGAAGGGTGGTG
Source organism: Streptomyces sp. NPDC002785 (assembly GCF_040295565.1). Lineage (NCBI taxonomy): Bacteria > Bacillati > Actinomycetota > Actinomycetes > Kitasatosporales > Streptomycetaceae > Streptomyces > Streptomyces sp. NPDC002785. The sequence goes on from NZ_JBEOVN010000233.1 coordinate 6,718, forward strand.
GGCTGGTCGATCGCTGACCACATGCGCACCTCCCTGGTCACCGACGCGATCGAAATGGCTGTGGCCGCCCGCGGCGGCCGGGTCCACGGCGTCGTTTTCCACACCGACAGAGGCGCCCAGTACAGCGCGGCCGCCTTCGCCGAGGTCTGCCGTCGGCACGGCATCCGCCGGAGTATGGGCCGGGTCGGCTCGAGCTATGACAATGCCCTCGCCGAGCCGTTCTTCCAGGGCCTCAAGCGCGAGTTGCTCCATGGCCGCCGCTGGACCTCGAAGGCACAGACCCGGCTCGAGCTGTTCCGCTGGCTGTCGTACTACAACCGGCGCCGTCGGCACTCCGCGCTCGGCTACCTCACACCAGCCGAGTTCGAACAGCAACTGATCACGTCACGTACGCTGTCACTCGTCGCATGAAACCCGGTGTCCACTCCCGGGGATCAGCCTCATCCTGGCGCAGATGCGGGTCATCAACGACGACGAGTTCGCCGTCAATCCCGGTCAGCTGTGGTTCAAGGGCTGCAACACCGGTGCGGTGAACCTCATCTGCGAGATGAAGAAGCCGTAGCCACTGCACGTCTGCCCGGGGCCCGTCAGCCAGGCGGGCCCCGGGCGGGGCGTGGTCAGTGGACGGGGCGCCAGTGCTCCAGCGCATCGTTCAGGAGCGGGCTGCCGGGGTCATCCCAGACCAGGCAGCCCCACACCAGGCCGGGCACATCTGGCCCCATGGCATCGGCCGGCCCTTCGGTGAGCGTGCGGTGCACAGCTTCGAGATAGGCGGCGATCGACGGATAGCCGGGCTTGTCGCAGGCCAGGTTGTCCGGCAGCGACCAGTAGCCGACGCCGTCCGCGCCCACGTAGTGCCCGGACTCGGGGCCTGTTTCGTCGCCGGTCAGCCACGGAACCACCGCGGCACCCCACCCGTCGCTGCGGCCGATCTCGGGCAGCCGCAGCCTGAGCGCATCCGCCGGGCCGAGCAGGATCCCGCCAGGCAAGAACGCCCCCGACCCGACCTCGCCGTCTTCCTCATTGGCCTCGATGTACTGGTGCTCCACACCGCCACACAGCTGCCACAGCGCGGCCAGCTCCGACGGCAGGGCGAACCCGAGGTGCTGCCTCAGCGCCGCATCCGCATTCGCTATCTCTGTCTCCCGCGCGGGGGGCAGCAGTGAGGCGTACGAGGTGGGGGCATACTGCTCCAGCCACGCCACGATGCGGCCCCACGCCGCCTCGACCTCGGCCGCCTGGCCTCCTGTATTCAGTTGATCGCTCATCCCGCCAACCTATAACCAGCGAGCAGAAAGGGGGTGCAGTTCGTCTCCAGGAAAGTGCTGAGCTGGGAGAACGCTGGTTGAGGGTGTGGGCAAGGGGGAGGACTTCTACCGTGGCCGGGTGGAGGAGGGGTCGGCATGGTGTCGTTGATGGAGGCGCGGGAGGTCGCGGCCCGTGGTCGGGTGGAGGAACTCCAGAAGCGAATTGCTGATGGTGGGCCTTGAGGGTCGCGGGTCGTAACGCTTCGGGCCGCATCACGATGCAGCAGGTTCGTGAGCGGCGTGAGCGTGGAGAGGAGCTGTAGCAGCCGTAGCCGGCGCAGCCGCTTGCCGTTGGGCACGGCATCGCGTGCATGAACATCCGCCCCCGCGGATACGCGAGCGAGCCCGGACCAATTGGTCCGGGCTCGCGGGTTGTTCGGGGCGCGGCTGCTACAGGTCGAACTCCAAGTGCTCCACGTCCGTGAAGCGCACCTCCTTCAGGGAGCCGGCGCGGCGGCCGCCGTCCTGGAAGTACACCTCCTTGAGGGCTTCCGCGGCGATCCCCTGCAGCTGCTGGTCGCTGGCGCCTTGCTCCTGGGCGTCGAACAGGCGGGCGGCGTAGCGGGGCGGCAGGGCGACGGTCAGGTGCCGGATGCGGTCCTGGTCTGTCGACCCGATCGGCGCGGTATAGCCCATGCGGGCGCGGGTGTCGATGACGATGCCGCCGGTTGTCGCCGCCTTCTCGCGGGCCTTGGCCCGGATCTGCGGCTGCCACCGCTTCTTCACCTCGCGCTCCAGGCGCGCGGCGAGGTCCGGGCGGGGCTTCTTGATCTGGTCCTTCACGTACCGCTCGACGGTGCGCTGGGAGATGCACAGCATTTGGGCGACGGCCTTGGCGGCCCGAGCGAATGCGTACGGGTTCCCGGCGATTGTGAAGACCTCCAGACCGCGCACCCACTCGTTCCTCGCAGACGGCACGGCCCGGGGCGCGCGGGTGGGCGGGATGCCCCGCACGAGCGGCTCGAGGGCCTGGCTGTCGTGGAGATTCGCACCGGAGAAACCGGAGACGCCGACAGAGATGGGCAGTCCGGTGGACGATCTCGACCTGCGGCAGGAAGACGCCTCCCGGCTGACCCGGGTCCTGGCGCAGACGGACCAGCTCGGCGCGGAACTCCGGGACCTCCGCCCCGACCTCGACTGACACCTGCCGTCACCGCCAGGCGGTGGCCTCAGTCGCCTGGATGCAGTACCGCTCGAACGTGCTGCCGCCACCAGGCTTGGGGATCACGCAGGCCGTGACCTGGAAATCACCGTCCGCAACAGCGGCCATGCTCGTGAACTTGTCGTCGCCGTACTCGACCTCGGCCCCGCGCATGGCGCCACCGGCCACCTTCACCGTGACCGTGTCCCCGGGGTGGCCGTGCTCGATCCTCGCCCACACCGCCTTGCAGCCCTCGCTGTAGCGGATCTGGAGTAGGGCCGGGTTGTCCACAGCGGGTTTGAACGTGCGGGCGTCCTCACCGCAGCCCTGGTTCTGCGGGTTCTTGCCCTCGCACGCCTCTCCCGGGCAGGTCGGCTCGTCGAAGAACGACTTCATCAGGTGGTCCCCGAGCGGAGTCGCCACGGCGGCCACCACCGCGCTAGCGACGGCGACCGCATACGCCAGCGCTGCCGGACCGCTGAGCCACCTTCTCGCAGCCTGCGGCGGTGAAGGGTCTCCTGCTGCGGTGGAGTTGTCGTCGGTGCTGCCTGTGGTCATGGGGATTCGCCTTGGTCGACTGGTCCTGGAGGCCAGGATCGGCTTCTGTTGCGGCAGAGGAAAGGCGCAGCGCGGGGAGCAGAGCGGCATGACGGCCTTCCCTGCGTGCGCCCCTCGGTCAGGCCAACGACGGCGCCCGTCGCGGGCAACGGGTGCCCGTTCCCCGGTTCCTCCTTGCACACCCGTGAGGGCAGTCTCCCAGCGGCCTGTTTCCTCAGCCCACGCGCCGGTGGCGCTGCACCGCGAGCTCGGCTGCTGTCCTCCAGCGTGCCGGTGGGCTTGGTGTGGCGCTGCTGGGCCTGGAGGATTTCCGCCTGGGCCGCAGGTTCGACGAAGGCGTCCTCGGGCTCGCGGTGGTGGCGGAGGACCTCGGTCTGGCAGACGACGGCCTCACGGATGAGGAGCGCGAGCCCGGTTTCGCGGGTGCCGCCGCTCGCGCGGTGGGCGGCCATCGCGGCGAGATAGCCAGGGTGTTGGCCCGGGGCTGTGCGGCCGGGACCGGTGTACACGGTGAGAACCGTTAAGACCGACCGGCAAATGGGGGCGGCGTCGCGGGGCTGGGCACGCACATCTGCCGCGTTGTCGTCCATCACCATGGCTCCTTCCCCAAGCTCTCGGCTGCGCTCGAGCAGGGGAGACCCCATCTGCCTCAATCCTCCGCCTCGCAGCTGCACGCACCCAGC
>NZ_JBEOVN010000234.1:0-10388 GCF_040295565.1 Streptomyces sp. NPDC002785
GGTGGAGCCATGAATCCCACCGCAAGACCGCACGAGCCCGCACCGTCGAGGACCTCATCGCAGCGTAACCAACCGGCCACCCGACAGGCTCTGAGGCCGGGGGAGGGGCGTGGCCTGCGGGCCGCACCTCTCCCGCCCTGTCGCGCGGTATGTTTTCCCAGTCGTAACCATGGCGACCGCATGCGTGCGCCGGAGCAAGGGCATTGCTGGGGACATGACAACAGACGCCGGCGAGGACAGGCCACCGGCGGCCCTTGTGACGTCTCCTGAAGACGTCGCGACGGGCCCGGTATCCGATACCCGATCGGCGGCCGGGCCTCGGCGGGCTATGCTCAGGGGTGATTCGCCGAGGGCCGTTAGCTCAATTGGCAGAGCAGCGGACTTTTAATCCGTTGGTTGTGGGTTCGAGTCCCACACGGCCTACACCTGACAAGGAGGGGTGAAACCCTCTGACCTGGCAAAACGTAAAGGCCCCCGTTTCGGCGGGGGCCTTTTTGTATCTCTGATGGCCGTTGGCTCGCCCGATGCTCGCCCGAAGTGTCGGCGACGTCTCTCGCACGATCGGGGGGTTGACTTCGCACTGACGGTCGACGCCTGCGCGTGGTCGAGCTACAGCAGGCAGGGGGCGTCGGGAGGAAGCGCTTGCCCCTGATTCCGTCGCAGCCGTCCGGCTCCTGAGGGGCCGTTGGCTCCTCCCGGGCGGGTGTGGTCGGCGGGGTGCTCCTGGCGAAACGCAGAGACCCCCGTGTCGGCGGGGGCCTTTCTGCTTTCTCGGGATCATCGGCTCGGCCGAAGTATCGGCGCAACTTTCGGCCTGAACGGGGGCTTCGCGGACTAGTTCTGTGTGACCGTGACGTCACGGGTGTCGATGTGCCACCCCATCGGTACGCGCCAGGAGTCCACACAGAGGGTCCAGGTGCCCTCTACGTGGCCGCCGGCCGGGACGGGTGCGGGCAGCTCACGTGTCTGCGTGATCGTGACCCAGTCGCCGCCGAGCGGGCCGAGGATGTGCGTCCCGAAGCGAAGCGTCCCCGATGTCGCCGTGGTGCCGCCGGTGTTACGGATGTCTACGGTCACGTTCTCGCACCATCGTTCTTCCGTGTCTGTGAGCCGAGGTGTCCCGACCGCGAGGACGGCGGGCTCGGGCGACTTGGTGGGCTCAGGGGGCTTGGTGGGCTCAAGGGGTTTCGTGGGCTCAGGGGGCTTGGTGGGCCCCGGACTGCCCGGCCCCTCCGGTGTCCCCGTGGAAGGCTCTTCCGGCTGGCCGGTGGCTGGCGTTGAAGGCCCGCCCGTTCCCTCCTCGGCGCCGCTGCCCCCGCTGGTACCCCCGCCGCTACTCCCCTCACTCGCAGGGGCGTGGCCACTGGTGCTCGGCTCCGGCGTCACCTCGGCGCCGGCGTGTTTTTCCTGCCCGCCGGTCATGAGGTCTGCAGCGCCGTCTGCCGAGGGAGCGCTACCGCTCCCCGTATCGCGTGCGGCGTGCCCCCCGGGGGCACGGGTGTCCCTGCCCGGGGTGCCGGAGGTGCCGGCCTCGTTGCGGTCCGGGGCGGCGGCGGGGTCGCCTTCGTCAGCGGAGCCTCCTCCGGCATGGGCCTGGCCGCCGCCCGCGCCTTCGCCGAATCGGGTGCCTCCGTCACCCTGGCCGACATCAACGAAGCCGCCGTGACGGCCGCCGCAAAGCAGCTCACCGACGAAGGCCACCAGGCCCTTGCGGTCGTCTGCGACGTCACCGACGAGGACCAGGTCGCCGCCGCCGTCGACAGCACCGTCGAAACCTTCGGCCGTCTCGACATGGCCTACACCAACGCCTGCATTCAGATCCCGCCCACCGACGCAGCAGAGGAAAGCGCCGAGCAGTTCGACCATGTCAACGCCATCAACCTGCACGGCATTTGGGCATCCATGAAGCACGAGCTGCGCCACATGCGAGCCCAGGGTAGCGGCGCCATCGTCAACTGCTCCTCCCTCGGCGGCCTCGTCGGCATCCCCGGCCTCGCCTCTTACCACGCCACCAAGCACGGCGTGATCGGCCTGACCGGCAGCGCCGCCCTCGAATACGCTCCGCGCGGCATCCGTATCAACGCGATCCGCCCCGGCACCATCGACACCCCCATGGTCAGCGACGTGATCGTCAGAGGGGAACTCGACCGCGCCGAAGCCGAAGCAGGCCAGCCCATCAACCGGCTCGGCACCGCAGAGGAGATCGCCCAGGCCGTCCTGTGGCTGTGCAGCCCCGGAGCCAGCTTCGTCATCGGCGTCGCCCTCCCCGTCGACGCCGGCTACGTCGCTCAGTAACCACCCAGCCGCCTGCTGATGCGAATACCGTCCTACCGGAGCAGCTTCGCGGTGCGCTCGGGATGGGCGGCGGTGACGTAACGCATAGCGGTCTGCTCGGTGATGCCACTCAGGCCCATCAGCCCATCAGCCTGAGCGGGGCGGCGCTTTCAGACATCTCTGTCCTTCCTTCTTCCCTAAGGGCTGCGTGTAAGTGCGGAAGCCAGGAAGAAGGAACGCAGGGGGCCGCGGCGTCGTACCACTGCTTGGTCTGATCGGACGGCTGGTGACTAAAATCGTGTCTCATGTCGAAGCCTGACGAACTGCTTGTTGAGGTCGCTGCTCTGGTGGAGTCCGGGCACAGCAATCAGATGTCTCTGACCGTGGTCGCCTGTGGTGCTGTCATCACGGGGCGGCTGGCTCCCGAAGCCGTCTGGAGGCAGCGAGTGTCGGAGGTTTTGGCGGACTCCGCCCTCCTGAGCGATTTCTCCGCCGTGTTCACCGCTGCGACGCGCGGGGAGGGGCCGCCCACGCATCTGCACTTCCATGTGGCGCGGATTCTGCAGGGCGCGGTGGGTATCCCGGAGACGGGCGGGATGTACCGCGTGGCGATCGAGGACGTCAGCGCCTGGACCGTCGGCGACTTCAGCTACTCCGACCACTGACCGACTGTCGCGCCGGGAATGCCCTGGTATGCGGTGAGGGTCCGACCGGTGTACTCCGGTCGGACCCTCACCTCTGCTTTGCTGGCGGCGCGCCTGCCCGTCGGTCAGGCTGCTGCGGGGGCGCCGAGCATCGCGGAAGCCTCTTGCACCGGGGTGAGATCGCGCGTGGGCGCGGCGGCCTGGGGAAGGCCGCGGCAGGTGAAGCCGAGCTGGGTCATCGCTCGCAGGACTTCGCCAGCGCTGAAGTCACGGCGGTCCTGACGTGTGATGACCTGCCCGACCTGCTTGACGGGGTAGGTGCGGCGGCCGATGGTCACGGACTCGCCGGAAGCCTGCTCGGGCTTGACACCTTTCATTGACTCCAGGACGCCGCTCTTGGTGATATCGAACGGGAAGCGGGCGATGACACAGCGCATGATGCCTCACAGGGAGAGGATCGAAGGGGGATGGTTCTGCCGGTGGTTGAGGCGGTTCAGCGGGCAAGGGCGAGGACGCCCAGAGCGATGCCGTGTTCGTCGACCCCTTGGCCACCGAGGATGTCGCGCAGCTGGATCCGGTCTGTGTACGCGGAGTTGTCACGGGCCGCGGTGAGCTGGGCCTGGGTGACCAGTTGGGTGCACAGGCCGTCGTTGTCGCAGACGAGGAGGTGCCCGGTGCGGGCGCTGGCCATGAGGGACAGGGCGACCTCGACGGTCATGTCGTCGCAGACCTGCGGTGCGCCGGTGTCCATGGCGTCGGCCGCCGTCCCGCGCACGGGGGTGGCACTCATCGAGCGGGACTGCATCTGAACCAGCGTCAAAAGGTGCCTCCTGCAGTGGTGGGCCAGTTTCCTGATCACGAAGTTTCTAGGCCGCCGCGCCGAAGGAGGTCTGCCGCGCTGTCATGCGTCGGGCAGCCGAAGCGGGGCTGCGCCGGCCGCGTGAGGACGCGCTGCGCTTGCGTCGCTCGGTGACCGGCGCGGTGATCGTCACGGGGATGCCGGAGGGGGCTTGGGCGCCGGTGATCCGGCTGAGTGCCGCTTCGCCGGAGCGGACCTGGGTGGTCTGGGGCACGATGCCGGCCGCTGTCATGAGGCGGGTCATGTCCCGGCGCTGGTTGGGGGTGACCAGGGTGACGACGCTGCCGGACTCCCCGGCCCGCGCGGTGCGGCCGCCGCGGTGGAGGTAGTCCTTGTGGTCGGTCGGCGGGTCGATATTGACGACCAGGTCGAGGTCGTCGACGTGGATGCCGCGGGCGGCGACGTTCGTGGCCACGAGCACGGTGACGTGCCCGGTCTTGAACTGGGCCAGGGTCCGGGTGCGCTGGGGCTGCGACTTCCCGCCGTGCAGGGCGGCGGCCCGCACCCCGCTGTTCAGCAGGTCTTGCGTCAGCCGGTCGACGGCGTGCTTGGTGTCCAGGAACATGATCACCCGACCTTCGCGCGCCGCGATCTCGGTGGTCGTCCGGTGCTTGTCGGCGCCGTGGACGTGCAGCACGTGGTGCTCCATCGTGGTGACCGCGCCCGCGGACGGGTCGACGGAGTGGACGACGGGGTCGGTGAGGTAGCGGCGGACCAGGCGGTCGACGTTGCGGTCGAGGGTGGCGGAGAACAGCATCCGCTGGCCCTCGGGGCGTACCTGGTCCAGGAGTGCGGTGACCTGGGGCATGAATCCCATGTCGGCCATCTGGTCGGCCTCGTCCAGGACGGTGATCGAGACTTGGTTCAGTCGGCAGTCGCCGCGGTCGATGAGGTCCTTGAGGCGGCCCGGCGTCGCAACGACGACCTCGGCGCCGCCCCGCAGCATATTGGCCTGCCTGCCGATCGACATTCCGCCGACGACAGTGGCAAGCCGCAGCTTCACCGAGCGGGCGTAGGGGGTGAGTGCGTCGGTCACCTGCTGGGCAAGTTCACGCGTCGGCACGAGGACCAGGGCCAGCGGCTGGCGCGGCTCGGCGCGCTGCCCGGCGGTACGGGCCAGCAGGGCCAGGCCGAAGGCGAGGGTCTTGCCGGAGCCGGTGCGCCCGCGTCCCAGGGCGTCGCGGCCCGCGAGGGTGTTGGGCAGGGTCGCACCCTGGATCGGGAACGGGACGCTCACGCCTTGCGCCGTCAGGGTGGCCAGCAGTTGCTTGGACATGTCGAGGTCGGCGAACGCCTCGACCGCGGGCAGCGCGGGAGTGATCGTCTTCGGCAGGGCGAACTCGCCCTGGACCGCGGCGGGCCGCCGGCCGTGGCCGCCCGAGCGGCCCGGAGTGCCGGAACGGGTCGGGGCGGGCGAGCCGAAGCGGGCGCCCCGCCTCGAACCGGCGCCGGACCCGAAAGCGGGGCCCTCGGTCCGGCGGGGGCGGGAGGAAGGGCCGTTCGTACGTGTGGGGTTCATTCAGAACCTTCCTTGATGCGGCGCGCATCAAGGAATTCCCGCAGCGAAAGAGCAGTGCGGGGAATCACGAGAACGAACCGAATGGAATGCGAAAAGAAATATGGCGTGCAATGAATCTGGTGCGGGACGCAAGCCATAAAAGAGGTGACGTCATGGGGACGTGAAATCCCGGACGTCGACTGGTACAGCTCCGAAAAGCCGCGCATTTTTGAGGATGGGGCTGCGGGCGGCGTTACCCCACAGGTGACACCACTGTGGGAAAGGTCCGTAGCTGGGGCCCGCACCCCGAGGGGTGAGGATACGGGCCCCAGCTACGAAGTCCGCGCCAGCGTCAGGCGGGAACGATGTTCTCGGCCGTAGGGCCCTTCTGGCCCGGCGCGATGTCGAAGGTGACCTTCTGGCCTTCGAGCAGCTCACGGAAGCCTTGGGCGGCGATGTTCGAGAAGTGGGCGAACACGTCGTCGCCCCCGCCGTCCTGCTCGATGAAGCCGAAACCCTTGGCCGCGTTGAACCACTTCACGGTGCCTGACGCCACGTCGTATCTCCTTTGGGGCAGTACGCCGGGACCCGCGATGCGCGGATACCGGGTCGCCGCAATGATGCCCCGTCCGGAAAAAGACCGGCAATACAAAAAGCTTCCAGTGGCCAGGGAATTCCAGCGAAGGAGCTTGAAGGTTTTGGGTACCACAACTGCAACTGGGATCGACAGTAGCATGAGGTAGTGGCCCGTGTACGGTAAATAACTCCACTCCGCTGGTTGCCATAAAAACACTCCCGGCACTGCGCGCTAAACCCTCATCTCGCGGTCGTAGATATTGCCCCACCCGGAGCGTAGCGTTTCAGGAAAATCGGGCGCTGTTCGCGACCCGGAGGGCACAACTATTCCGGTGGCGCCGTCTCGCGCGGCATGGCCCGTAGCCGGTCTCGCCACAGGTCGGGGGCGCGGTCAGTAGATGGCCAGGAAGATGGCGATGTAGTGCGCGGTGAAGGCTGCCACGGTCAGCGCGTGGAAAACCTCGTGGAAGCCGAACCAGCGGGGTGAGGGGTCGGGGCGCTTCAGGGCGTAGACGACTGCGCCCGCGCTGTAGAGGAGACCGCCGGCCACGATCAGGGTGAGTACGGCCGCTCCGCCGGTATGCAGGAAGTCGGGCAGGTAGCGCACCGGTGCCCACCCCAGGGCCAGGTAGCACGGGGTGTACAACCAGCGCGGAGCTCCGACCCACAGGACCCGGAACGCGATGCCGGCCAATGCGCCCGTCCATACGATCCACAGCAGCATGGACCTCTGGTCCGGCGGCAGGAGAAGCACGGCCAGGGGGGTGCAGGTGCCGGCGATGATCAGGAAAATGTTGGCGTGGTCCAGACGTCGCAGAAGAGCCTCGCCGAGCGGCTCCCAGGTGCCGCGGTGGTAGATGGCGCTCGTTGCGAACAGCAGCCAGGCGGTGACCGCGTACACGGCGCAGGCCCAGGCCACCTGCGGGGTGCGAGCCAGGCAGATGAGTACGATGCCTGCGATCAGTGCGGTGGGGACCATTCCGGCATGGAGCCAGCCACGCAACCTCGGCTTGATCGGTTCTGCCAGGTCGGCCGCCTGCTCCACCAGAGCGGCAACCGAGTGACCATTTTCTCCTGCACCGTCACATTGTGGCCCGGGGGACAGCCCGACTTCGCGGTGTTCTCCACACTCTGAGGCGACGTGGACACATTCGACCTCAGCGGCGTCACGGGACATGGCTTCCCGTCCTCCCCCGGACTCCTGGGCGTCACTGGCAATCATGCGCTCATGCTAGGAGACCTCACAGGACAGCCTTTTCAAGAGGGCGGCCTGAAATCCAGGCCCAAGTCGCCGGGCCTGGGCTGTTTCTCCGCCGTGTGGACTCCGGCCCCCTTGGTCCCGCCGATTGGGCCCCGAGGCTGAGTAGATCGGCCGATGGTGGGAACGATCAGGGCTTCCGAACGGGCATCTCCGCTCGCCTACCCGCAAGGATCGCCGATGCTTCCTGAAGTCCGCCCCCACGTATCCGCCCCCCTCACAGACCAGTTGGAACTCCAGTTGGGTCTGGCTCCAGACCTCGAAGCCAGCCATCTCGATGTGGAGCGCGTCGCCGGCATCGCAGTCGTCGCAGCTGCTCACTCCGGTGGCTACGCGGCCATCGGTCATCTCCTCGGGCTGCTTGCCGCGCTCCCTGCTCCCACCGAGGCAGGTGAGCACTTCTGGTCGGACCTGTGGAGGTCCTCGGGCACCGCCTACCTGCTACCCGCCAACATCAAGGCTGAGGTGCTGCAATCCCTGGCAGGCGAGGGGACCGCCTTGGCCCGACAGATCCTCTCGGCTGTCGATGAGATGACCCCGCCCCAACGCGTCGCGGCCGGGGAGGTGATCGGTCAAGCCCTCGCCGAGTCCGATCATCTTCCCGACCTCAAGACACAGGTCATCGGAGAACTATGGCTCCGAGATCTCGAACTCACCGCCTGGCACGTCCTGCACGCCGACGGCAGGTCGGACGATCCCGCTGGACGGAAAGCCTTCCTCGAAGCCTGGACGAGTGTCTGAACGCCTCTTCCGCCGACCTGCGCGATGAAGCTGAAGCTCTTCTCCGCGTTGAACCACTGCACAGTTCCCGTAGCCATGTCTCATGCTGTCCAGCCGATGTACGCCTCCCGCAACGTGCGGGAGGCACAGGCGATCGCCTCCATTCCTGTGGCACGGCACAGCAGAACGCCCACGCCGTAGACGTGGGCGAAGGGGACCTTCCAACCCATGACAGCCAGCGCGGACGGTACATGTCCGCACCCTGCCACCATGGGAGATGACCCTGCCTCACACCCTGACACGTGTGTGCGGGAACCCGCCGGCGCCGGTAACCGGCGGGCGAACTGCCTCAAGCCACGGGTGGTCCCGCCGCTTCGGCGGCGCTGCGATATTCGGCGTTGATGCGCTGGGCTTCTTCGAGCTGGTCTTCAAGGATGACGATGCGGCAGGCGGCGTCGATGGGGGTGCCCTGGTCGACGAGCTCCCGGGCGCGGGCGGCGATGCGTAGCTGGTAGCGGGAGTAGCGGCGATGGCCGCCCTCGGAGCGGAGCGGGGTGATCAGGCGGGCTTCGCCGATAGCGCGGAGGAAGCCCTGGGTGGCGCCGATCATCGCAGCGGCCCGGCCCATCGTGTAGGCGGGATAGTCGTCATCCTCGAGACGGTCGTACGAGTCGTCTGCTGTCATTGCACCTCTCTGTGGAACGCGTGGAGGGGCCCTGGCGCCATATGGCACCAGGGCCCCGAAGGAACTGCTACACCATCTGCCGACCCTGGTACTGCGTCGGCCTTCTGTTTCCGCTGACCCGACCTGGAAGTTGTCGGGGGTGCGGGGATCGCGGTTGCTTGACCGGAGACCACCTCACTATCGATGTCCTGCGGTACCCAGGCTCAAGACTCCGTCCTGGGCGATCCTGATGATGCTCGGCTCCTCCGTTCTTTCCCTCTGATCTTGCTGAGCGGGAACTGCGTACTGCCGGTACTGCCTACTGCTGATACTGCGAACTGCACTTGCCGTACTGCTGACGGCGGCCCCTGACCACTGCGGGCCACCCGGTCCGGTCGTCAGTCCCGTCGCCGTCCTGCAACAAACCCTGGCTTCGGAACTCCACCACCGCACCGTCCTGCAACTGCACTTGCGGGTACTGCTGCCCGGCAGTTCATCTCTGCCGGGCCTTGCTCGATCTCGGCTACGAGAGAAACCATAACCAGCTCACCACCCAATGTCTACTCCAGCCGACATAGATTTTCGTTCGCCAGGAAGAGAGATGGTCGACCTCGGCCCCCTAAGTGGCGCGCGACGGCTCCACGCCGGCCGGGAAACACCTGCGCCGAGCAGCGCCGATACGCAGCCTGGTCGCCGTGAACACCGCCGCTTCCCCGTCCGACTGCGTGGATGTTCGGCCGGACACGTTCCACAGCCGGGGGCTGTGTGCGGTTGACGCGCGCAGGCCGGGGCACAAGCACCGGACAGACAGGGCCGGGCATTGACGATCCAGAGACCAGGGTGACCTGATGGACACGATGAACGTCGACGTCACAACCGCCCGCTCCGCCGCGTCGGTCGCTGGCGCGCGCGAGAGCGCCCGGGGCTTCCTCGACGGCCTCGTGCACCCGGTCACAGCGGAGGATGCCGACACCGTGGTCCTGGTGGTCTCGGAACTCGTCACCAACGCGCTGCGCCACGAATTTCCTGAACCGCCACGCGATCTCTTCCCGCGCCTCGGTGCATGGGGCACGTCGCGGTCGCCCGCTTCAGCAGCCGCTCCCGCCGCAGCCGGCGTTGACGTTCGCCTCGGCAGAGGGGTCTTGGGTAGCCGGTCCTCGATGAGATCAAGAAGCGCGTCGAGGCCCTGATCTCCGAGATCGACCTCGTGTAGCCGCAGGCCGTAACGCCTGGGAGTCATTTGGGAGCCGACTCACTCCCCAAGCCCTCATGAGACCACGCCATACCAGCTCACACCAACGCCCTGACCTGGGGAAATATCATCGACGCTGGTGGCGATCTTCGTCGAACCTCATTTGGGACAAAGAGGCCGCTGGTTCAAACTCGAACCCGCCACGGCCGACTGCTGTCTGCTCTTGACCGGCAAGGCTCCGGCCGCGCTGCGATCTCAGTTCTGGTCCCATCCACCGGCGTCCGGGATCGTTGAGGAACCCACCTGTCCACCTCTCCGCTCCAGGCCGGCACGCCCACCGACCCACCTCGGATCCCTGATGTTGGCTCGGCCGTCTTCAATGGGCCTGGATGCGTGAGCGATGCGTGAGCGGACGTGCTGACATGGCGCAGACAACCTTGGACCGGCCAGCATGTGACATGCCTCTGACTAGGCATTTCTGGACCAGTGCGGAAGCTGACGGAAGTCCCGGCAGGATCCTGCCGGGACTTTTAATCCGTTGGTTGTGGGTTCGAGTCCCACACGGCCTACCGCCAGCAGCGAGGGAAAACCCCCTCTGACCTGCTGCTTAGTACTGCAACCGCATGTGGGGGTCATGGCCTCGGCGTTGGTAGTGGCAGCGGCGGGCTCGGGCTTGGCTGCGGCGTCGGAAGTGTGACCAGCG
>NZ_JBEOVN010000235.1:0-10312 GCF_040295565.1 Streptomyces sp. NPDC002785
GCGAGAGGTCTACCGCCACCTCACCAGCGCATTCACCGGCGCACCCGGGCCGTCTCCTGCAGCTTGACGATCTATAGAAGCTTCAGAGTCAAGCTCAGCTCGTGCCGGAATTGCTGGAACGGCACGCTGTCCGGGAAAGCCCACTCATCGCCTCGCTACGCACGAGCGATTGGAATTCTTTCCGGTCATGCCACTATGAACTGATGCGCCCTCTCGCTACCCTCCGCGCATGATTTCCACGGTTGTCTGGGGTACTGGCAACGTCGGCCGCGCGGCGATCCGTGCCGTCGATGCCCATCCGGCGCTGACGCTCACTGCCGTGCTCGTCCACAACCCCGACAAGGTCGGCCGCGACGCGGGCGACCTCGGAGGTCTCGACCGCGGTCTGGGGGTTGCCGCGACCGACGACATCGACAGTGTGCTGGCCGCCGGTCCCCAGGCGGTGGTGTACGCGGCGTCCGGCGACATCCGCCCCGACGAGGCCCTCACCGACATCATCAGGGCCATCCGGGGCGGAGCCGTAGTCGTCACCCCTGCGGTGTACGCGCTCTACGACCAGCTGGGCGCCCCGCCGGAGTTGCGGGATCCGGTGCTGGCTGCCATCGCCGAGGGCGGCGGCTCGCTGTTCGTCTCCGGTGTCGACCCCGGCTGGGGCAACGACGTGCTGCCGCTGCTGATCAGCGGACTCGGCACCACCGTGGACGTGATCCGCTGTCAGGAGATCTTCGACTACTCCACCTACGACCAGGAGGACTCGGTCCGGTACTTGGTCGGCATGGGACAGCCGATGGACTATGAGCCGCTGATGCTCGCGCCGACGGTCCCCACGATGGTCTGGGGCGGCCAAGTGCGGCTGATGGCCAGGGCCCTCGGTGTCGAACTCGACGACATCCGCGAGACGTTGGACCGGCGCCCTCTTGAGAACATGGTGAGTACCAGGACGATGGGCGAGTTCGAGGCGGGCACCCAGGGCGCTGTCCGGTTCGAGGTGCAAGGCATCGTCGCGGGCGAACCCCGCATCATCATCGAGCACATCACGCGCATCCATCCGTCCTGCGCACTGGACTGGCCGACGCCGCCCGACGGCGACGGCGCACACCGGGTGGTCATCGAGGGCCGCCCGCGCATCGAGGTCACGGTCGAGGCCACCGACGAGGGCGAGAACCGGTCCGCGGGCGGGAACGCCACCGCAGTCGGCAGGCTCGTGAGCGCCATCGACTGGCTTGTGGGCGCGGAACCCGGACTTTACGACGCGCTCGACGTCCCACTGCGCCCCGCAGTCGGCAGGCTCGGAAGGAGACAACGATGAACATCGATATCCCCGAAGGCAAGGATGCGATCGAGTACGTGTGGGGGGAGATGATCCCCGGGATCGGGATCGCCGCCGCGAATTTCTCGATGTCGGTGTATGCCCACACGACCCTCGGACTACGCGAGTTCGAGGCCGCGCGGTTGCGGATCGCACAGATCAACGGGTGCATCTTCTGCCTTGACTGGCGGACCGAACGGGACGGAGCGAAGGTCGAGGAGGAGTTCGCCGAAGCGGTGGCCCAGTGGCGCACCACTGATGCCTTCGACGACCGGACCCGGTTGGCCGCCGAGTACGCCGAGCGGTACGCCCTGGACCACCACGGCCTCGATGACGAGTTCTGGACTCGGATGACCGCGCACTACAGCCAGCCCGAGATCGTGGAGCTGAGCATGAGCATCGGCTCGTGGCTGGCGTTCGGCCGGCTCAACCATGTGCTGGGCCTCGACACCGTGTGCGCGCTGCCCGGGCGCTGAAGTGGTCCGGGGCCGCTCGGTGAGCCCGCCCGGCCCCGGGCTTCGATCTCATCGTTACAGGTCGGCGGCGATGATCTCTTCGACGTTCCGTTCGGCGAGCGCGGTGATGGTGACGAACGGGTTGACACTGGTGTTGCCGGGGATCAGCGAGCCGTCGATGACGTACAGGCCGGAGTAGCCGTGGAGGCGGCCGTAGTTGTCGGTGGCCTTGTTCAGCACCGCGCCTCCGAGCGGGTGGTACGTGAGGTGATCGCCCCAGATCTTGTAGGTGCCGAAGAGGTCGGTGCGGTAGATCGTTCCCTCCGTCTTGTTGATCTTGTCGAAGATCGTCTTGGCCGCGTCGATGGACGGCTGCTTCCAGGAGGTCTGCCAGCTCAGATCGACCTTGCTCGTCGCGGCGTTCCAGGAGAACTCGGCTCGGTTCGGGTTCTTGGTGATCGCCAGATAGAACGAGGCGTACGTCTCGATTCCGGTGGGCAGCGGCGCGACCTCGGCGAACGCACCACCAGTGGCCCAGTTGTCGATGCCGCCCGTGGGTATGGACGCCTGGACCTTGCCGGTCGGGTCCCACAGGTGGTTGGCGCGGCCGCACATGACGTTGCCGTTGTCGCCCCAGCCCTTGCCGATCTCGTCGTTCAGGCGGGGCAGCGCTCCGGTGGCCTTCAGCGTGACCAGCAGCTTGCTGGTGCCGACGCTGCCTGCCGCGAAGAACACCTTGTCCGCGGTGACGGACTTGGTGGCCGTGGTGTCCCCGTTGGTGTCGATCTGGTCGATGACGACGGTGTAGCCGCCACCGGCCGCCGGGGCGACCGAGGTGACTTTGTGCAGTGGAGAGATGGTGACCTTGCCGGTGGCCTTGATCTGGGCGATGTAGGTCTTCGGCAGCGACTTCTTACCGTAGTTGTTGCCGTAGAGGATCTCGCCGTCCAGCGCCGATCTGGGGACGGTACCGGCCACCTCCTGCTTCATGTAGTCCCAGTCGTACACGGCGGGAACGAAGACGAACGGGAAGCCGGAACGCTGGGCTTGCTTACGGCCGACCCGGGCGTACTGGTAGCACTCGGCGGTCTCGAACCAGGCCGGGTCGATGGTGTTGACCCCGAGCCCGGCGTTGGCACGCGGGTAGTAGATGCCGTACATGTCGTCGGCGTTCACCGACGGGAGGATGGCGCCGAAGTTCTCGCGCTTGGGAGTGACCGCCATGCCGCCGTTGACCAACGAACCGCCTCCGACACCGCGCCCCTGATAGACCGTGATGCCGCCGAATTCCTCGGCGTCCAGGATCCCGGTGTAGCGGGAGATGTTCTTGTCGATGGGGAAGCCGAGGAAGTTGCTGAGGGGCTGTTTGGTTTTGGTGCGGAGCCAGTAGGACCGGTTGTCCGGCTGGGTCGTGTTGGCGAAGATCTTGCCGTCCGGGCCGGGCGTGTCCCAGGCCATGCCCATTTCGATCATGTGTACGTCGACGCCGGCCTGGGCGAGACGCAGGGCGGCGACGGAGCCCCCGTATCCGGTGCCGATCACC
This sequence comes from Streptomyces sp. NPDC002785, assembly GCF_040295565.1. NCBI lineage: Bacteria > Bacillati > Actinomycetota > Actinomycetes > Kitasatosporales > Streptomycetaceae > Streptomyces > Streptomyces sp. NPDC002785. The sequence continues at coordinate 3,308 of NZ_JBEOVN010000235.1, forward strand.
AGGGCCGGGACATGGGTCCCGGAGTCGATCGGAGCCGCAGTGGAGACAGCTTTCGCCTGAGCCGAAGCGGCGTGGCCGATGAGAGCCATGGCTCCCAGAACAGAACTGGTTCCTGCGATGAACCTTCGACGCGAGACGCTCTTGGATCCAGCATCATGCATGGTGGTGTCACTCATGTGGCGTCCTTCACTCTCGACAGAGTGAAACAGGTTCTACTGTCGATTGCGCGCAAAGTCACTGCATACTTATAGGTAACTTCTGCCTGATCGCGGACTCCGGGCAGCACGGTCCGGCACAACTGACGCCCGCGGGTTGCCCAAGGACTCGCGACCTCTTGATGTCCTGAGCTCGGCTACGACCGCCGCACCCGTGCCGTCAGCCTGCTGCCGAGCCGTCTGCCGAAGCCGCCCGGCCGGTTCCACGCCCGGAACGCCTCCGCCGTGCGACTGCTGCCCGTACGCTGGGCGGCCTCCTCCACGGCCGCCACCTCACCGGCGGCCAGTCCGCGCACCACAGGCCGCAGCACCTCCTCCAGCAGCGCCGCCCGCGTCTCGCTCCAGGCGCGGCCCGCATGCGGGTGTGAGCTCCAGACGGTGAAACAGTCGGCCGCATAAGCCGGTTCGGCCCGCAGCCGGGCGAGGACGGTGTCATGGCGGGCGGCCTTGCCGTAGGCCGCGATGAGGTCCGCGTCGTCGCTGTGGACGAACGCGTACAGCTCCGCCTCGGGGCGGTCCGGGGCGAGCAGTTGCCGCGCCAGGGCGCCGAACGCATGGTCACGTACGCCCGGTTCTACCGGTTCGGCCCCGGCGCACAGCTTCCGGGCCCGTTCCGTCCAGCCGGGCTCCGCCGTCCCCGACCGCAGCTCCCGCGCGAACTCCAGGAGCAGCAGGGCGCCGCGCGCCCGCGTGTCGATCTCCTGCGGGAAGCCGCGCAGCAGCTCATGGGCGAGTTCGGGGGCCTCCTCGTCGTCCGCGGGAGCGCCGAGCGCCGCCGCGACGAGAGCGGACCACGTACCGGCCGTACGGTGCGCGTCGGAGGTGGTCCCGCCCAGCAGCTGCCGGGCCTCGCCCGCCGTGGGCGTGTCCTCGCCCCACACCAGACCCACCGCGGTCCGCAGCACCAGCGGTTCGGTGAAAGGTGACATGCCACCGGCGCGGAGCACCGTGTGCAGCACCTTCACCCGGTCGCCGCCGCCCGCCCTGGCGTCCGGTGCCGCAGCGCACATCCGCAGATGCGGCAGCGTCTGCGTCCCGGTGAACGGCAGGGCGACCCCGGTCAGCAGCCGCTCCGTTCCCGCCGGATCGTGCGGGGCGATCCGGTCCAGTTCGCCCAGCAGCGCGGTACGGACATCGAACTGTTCGTCCAGGAGGCCGAGCAGCACCGGCGCGCAGTCGGCCGCCCCTTCGCCCAGCAGGGACCGGGCCATCCGGCGTACGACATCGGGGAGCAGGTCCGCGCAGTCCATGTCGAGCAGCCGCGCGATCCGCAGCAGTTGCACGGTGCGCGCCACACTGGGGCCGGGCATGGTGGGCGCGCCGGTGGCGAGCTCGGTACGCAGGTCGTCGCCCAGGGCCGTGACGAGCGCGGCGGCGGCACGCTCGCCGGCCGGTCCGACGAAGGCCGCGCGCGCGGGCGGTTCGAGTGTGACATTGCCACCGCGTACCGCCTCCGTGACCAGCAGAGCGGCGAGCGATGCGGTTGTGGCGGCGGGGGACCGTCCGTCGAGGGCTGTCAACAGCCGTGCCACACAGGACAGTTCGTGGGTCGTACGGTCGATGCCGGGAGCGGTCAGTGCGTCGGTCAGCCGCCACGTTTGCTCCTCGTCCAGCGCGTACGGCCGCTCGGCTGCCCAGTCGGCCGCCGCGGCACGTTCGACGGGGCCGAGCGCGATGCCCGCGCAGAGTGCCGTGACCGCGAGGGGTCCGGCGGCGAAGGGTTCGCCGGGCAGCTCCGCCGCCGCCCGGAACAGTTCCGGAGACCGACTCCGCCAGATCCGGGCGCAGGTCTCGGCCCAGGCGTCGTCCACCGGTCCCTCCGGGCGCGGCCCGGAGCAGGTGTGCACCCGCAGTCCGTTGTGGGAGCCGTTCGGTTCCGGTGCGTCCCCCGGCAGCACTCCGACGACCCGGTGCGGGGACTGCGCCGGACGGCGGGTGTAGGTCGTGAAGGTCAGCTGCTGTGCGTCCTTTGGCGGGAGTACGGCTGCGGCCAGAGCGATCCACCGGGCCACATCGGCGCTCTGCCGCTCCACGAGAACCACGCGCGCCGACAACGGCTCCTCGCTCACCCGGCGCAGGTCGGCGAAGACCGCCGCCAGCCAGGGGCTCCGGGAGACCGCGAAGTCGTTCAGCGCCTCCGGCCCGAAGGCGGCGGAGGCGGGCAGGGAGGCCATTCGGCCGGGTGTGCCGCCGTCCGGTGTGGTGGAGGACCAGTTCGGCGACCGCCAAGCCGTGATCGCCGGCGCGTCGCCCGGCAGCCGGGTGCCGGCCGGGAGATGCACCGCGTGCGCGTGGAAACGGCCGGCGCCGGGGCCGCCGAGCGCCACCGTGCGGCTCAGCAGGTGGCTGCCGTCGGACAGTGCGCTGAAGCTGAACACCTCGGGAAACGAACGGAGTTCGGCGGTAGTGGGGTGGTACGGGGCCCCGCTCGGCGGCTCGTAGCCGAGAAGCTGCTCGGCCTCGGCCAGCACCGGCGTGGGTATACCGGCACTGACCGCCGTGAACCGTGCGCCGCCCCCGTCGTCCTCCGCAGAGGCAGAGGTGTAGTGCAACTGCGCGAGGCTCATACGTCGGCCCTCTTCGTCCTTGCCGCGAACGTCCCCGTACCGTCAGCACGCTCGCGTCGTGGGCCGTCCGTCGAGGGCAGGCCGTCCGGGCGCAGCGACGACCCCGGCGGGGAGCGTTCCGCAATCGCGGTAGCGACGCTATCAAGGCGCACCGCTCCCGCATGCTCCTGCCGAAAGGTCGCCCGGATGTGGATGGGGGTGCCGGTCGGGCGGCCGCGCCGCGCACCACCGCGCCCCGCCGCCGGGCCTGGTGGGCTCGGGGCGGGGCGCGGTGGTGGGCAGCGTCAGGGCCCGGGCGTCAGGAGGCGCGGGCGGTGATGCCAAGGACGATCAGCAGGGGCTTCGGGGAGACGCTGCGCGAGTTCTCCAGGCACTGGGTCTCGGCCTGGACGGCGTCGCACTCGCGCTGGATGCCGGTGTGGGAGGGTTCTCCGGTGGAGCGGCCTACCGGTACTGCGTGGTGACGCTCACGCCGCTGAAGTCCTGCTGTCCGGCGGCGAGGCTGAAGTAGACCCAGCCGGAGGGCGGGTTGTTGATGGTCAGCGTCTCGTTGTTACCGGCGTTGGTGGACTTCGCCTGGTACGAGGTGGTGGTGGCCCAGCTGGTGCCGCCGTAGTACAGGTCGGCGTTGCCGGTGCCGCCGGTGCTGGTGATGGTCAGTTGCTGGACGCCGGCCGGTAGGTACAGGAAGTGGTGGCTGTAGTTGCCGGTGGTGGCCGCGAGGTTGTCCCGGCGGCAGTTCTTGTCGAACTGGCGCGGGTCGGCGATGGTGCAGAGCGGGGTGGACGGGCCCTCCGGCAGGGGGCCGCAGTCGTCGGTCGCGCAGGTGGTCGTCAGCCAGGTGGCGAAGTCGGCGTCGTAGCGGGTGCCGATGGTCTGCTTCAGGAAGGTGCGGGCACCGTTCCAGTCACCGGTGCGGTACTTGCCGAGCACGGTCTCGATGTCCGCGGGGTGAGCCTGCAGCATGTAGCGGACCGCCAGGAAGCCCCACCGGTAGACCCTGGCCGAGTTGACGTCGGGGTCCTCGTCCTGCCCGTAGACGGTGTCGAACAACTCGCTGAGCTTGTAGGTCTTCTTGCCGGCCTCGGCGATCGCGCCGGCGTTGCGCTCCTGGCGGTAGCCGTACGAGACGTTCTCGGCGATGCCCTCGACCCACCAGATGGTCGGTGTGGTCTGGCTGGCCTCGAAGTCGCCGTACATGTTGTAGCGGCCGTCGAGGTAGTGGGTGTACTCGTGGTTGAGGTTCCAGATCTCGAACTTGGGGCGCAGCCAGGACGCCTCGTGGGCGATGAAGCGGGCCTGGTTGCCCGACTTGGACGGGTCGCCCTCCTCGTACATGCCGCCGTTGTCGACGTCGATGTCGTAGATGGCCCAGGCGTACAGCGAGTACTGGGTGTAGTCGTCGAAGACGACGACCTCCAGGTTGGTGTTCACGTCACCGGGGATCGCGCCCTTGTCGCCGATCACCCGGTGGAAGTAGTTGTCCTGGTTGATCAGGCTGGTGCAGGTGGTGGCCAGCTGTCCGGGGGACATGTCCTGGGCGCGGATCTTCAGGTCCGGGGTGCAGGTCTTCTGGATCGGCAGGACCAGCGGGAGTACGCGGCTGCCGAGGTCGCAGATGGCGTAGGCCTCGCAGTTGCCCTTGTCGTACTGGCGCGTGGCCCAGCCCAGGTTCATGGTGATCGGGGCGGTGGGGCCGACGTTCGGGTAGCGGTTGATCAGGTCCTTCAGCAGCGGCCGGACCCGGTCCTTGAGCTCGGGGACATCGAGGGCGTAACCGAGGAAGCGGCCGATGTTGCTGACGACGTCCCAGTGGTTCAGCTGTGCGTCGTTGCGGATGACGAAGTCGGCCCAGGTGTTGAGGATGGCGGGGTCGGCCTTGAGCGCGGCCCGCCAGCCTCGGCCATCGTTCTTGGCATTGAAGCCGTTCTCGACGACGCGCTCGGCGTTCTCGAGGGAGAGGGTCATCCGGCTCGGCCAGGTGGCGTCGTAGCCGGCGAGCAGCCACTTGACGACGCCGGCGTACCGGCCGGCCTCGTGGGTGCTGTCGATGAGCGTGACGACCTCGTTGAGGGTGTCGCCGTTGGCGTCGGTGATGTCCTTGCTGTGCGGGGCGGCGAAGAAGGCGTCCAGCGCGCCGCGGGCCGAGGTCTGCAGCGCCGTGCCGTAGTCGCCGACGACGTCCCCGTGGTTGTCCTGCACGTAGTAGCCGGCGCGCAGGAACATCACCAACTGGCCCACGGAGGTGCTGTTGTCGCCCGGGTAGGTGGCGGAGGCGTCGCGCAGCGCGTTGGCGACGGTCACCATCTGGGGCTCGCGGAACGTCTTCCCGGCGTCGGTCCCGGTGAGCTTGAACAGCGGGTAGGTGCAGGTGACTTCGGGGAGGGCCTTGAGCTGCTGGATCAGCGCGCTGCCCGTGGCGTTGATCACTCCGGACAGGTCGCCGCATTCGTTCCCGTCGGCGGCGGCCGAGTCCTTCTTGCCGGCCTTGACGGGTTCGGCGGTCGGGGCGGCGGTCGGGGCGGACTCTTCGAGGGAGTCCTGTGAGGAGACCTTGAAGCCGGAGCCGTCGGTCGTGGCGTCGGGCGACTTGGGGACCGGGATCGACCGCGGCGCCGAGGCCGCGGGTCCGGCGGCGTTGGTGCCGGCCGGGGCCGCGGCGCCGACGGGGGTGGCCTGGCTTTGCGGTGTGAACAGGCCGAGCGCGATGAAGAAGGCTGCGCCGAGCGCAGGGAGTCTTCGCGCGTTGGCTGTTGATATCCGGGGTGGGCGCATGTGCGGGGGCCTCCGGGGCCGTCGTGGCCGCACGTTGGAGCATGCGGCCTACTGATGTGTGACATGTAAAATGGCACACGCTGCATCGCGCGGAAAGATTCCGGATCGGATTGCCACCCGTCGCAACCGAAACGTTGCAAGATCGGCGGTGTGGGCAGGGCGCGCACGGGGGGATCTACGACTGGGCCCGCATCGCGATCCGGCCCAGCGGGGAAGACGGGTTCGGGCGCTGGGTGCTTCGGGAACTGCTTGCCCGGGACGGTACACAGCGCCCGTACGCCCGGCTCCCGATGAGCATCGCGATCCGCCCCGACCCGGCGCGCGGCAAGGACCCGCCCAGTGCTCCCCCATCACACCGATGGCCTACACACCGCCGGCCCCTCCGGTCGTTGGTCGTCTTCGGATTGATGAATCCCCCGTGGGCGCCCCAATCCGGGCCCAAGGGTTTTCCTGCCTACAGGAGTTACTCGGTGAATCTCAAGACTCTCTCCGCGGCCGCCGCCGTTCTGGCGCTGGCCGGTCTCACCAGTGCGACCACGGCCAACGCGGTGCCCGGCACGGTCTCCGGCGACGGCGGCGACCGCATCGGCGTCCTCAAGGTCAACGGCGACGCCTACGTGAAGGAGGGTGGCCTCAGCGCCACGTGGGTCAAGGAGCACGACAACGTCAAGCAGGTCGCCCTGTCCGGCGACCGCATCGGTGTTCTCACGGGTGATGGCGTCGCCTGGGTGAAGGAGGGCGGCCTCAGCGCGACCTGGGTCCGGGAGGCCGACGACGTCAAGCAGATCGCACTTTCCGGCGACCGCATCGGCGTCCTCAAGGACAACGGCGACGCGTACGTCAAGGAGGGCGGCCTCAGCGCCACTTGGGTCAAGGAGTCCGACAACGTCAAGGAACTGGAACTGTCCCGAAACCGCATCGGCGTGGTGAAGGGCAATGGCGACGCGTACGTGAAGGAGGGCGGCCTCAGCGCCACGTGGGTCAAGGAGCACGACAACGTCATCGGCATCGACCTGGCGGGCAACCGCATCGGCGTCCTCACCGGTGACGGCGTGGCGTGGGTGAAGGAGGGTGGCCTCAGCGCGACGTGGGTCAAGGAGCGCGACAACGCCATCCAGCTCGAACTCTCGGGCAACCGCATCGGCGTCGTGACCGACAGCGGCGACGCGTACGTGAAGGAGGGCGGCCTCAGTGCCACGTGGGTCCACGAGTACACCCACACCATTCAGATCGCCCTGTCCGGCAAGCGCATCGGCGTTCTCAAGGGCGACGGCGACGCACGGGTCAAGGAAGGCGGCCTGAGCGCGACGTGGGTCCTGGAGGCCGACAACGTCGCGGAGCTGGCGCTGTCCTCTGTGTCCAGGCTTCGGAGGCATCGAGCACCGGCAGCTTGCGAACAAAGGTATTGATGTCCGTCAGCTGCTTCTCCAGGAAGAGCAGATACGACA
>NZ_JBEOVN010000236.1:0-10178 GCF_040295565.1 Streptomyces sp. NPDC002785
CTCCGCGGGGCCGGGGGGCACCCACCCCGTCGGCCCGTCGCATTGTCAGTGCGAGCCGATAGCCTGCGGGAACAGTTGACCGATCGGTACGGAGGGGGCCTCCCATGCGGGTACTCGGCGTCGACCCGGGGCTGACCCGGTGCGGTGTCGGCGTCGTCGAAGGTGTCGCCGGCCGGCCCCTGACCATGCTCGGCGTCGGAGTCGTCCGCACCCCGGCCGATGCGGAGCTCGGCCACCGGCTGGTGGCCATCGAGCGCGGCATCGAGGAATGGCTCGACGAGCACCGGCCCGAATTCGTCGCCGTGGAGCGGGTGTTCAGCCAGCACAACGTCCGTACGGTGATGGGCACCGCCCAGGCCAGTGCGGTCGCCATGCTCTGCGCGTCCCGGCGCGGCATACCGGTCGCCCTGCACACCCCCAGCGAGGTCAAGGCGGCCGTCACCGGCAGCGGCCGTGCCGACAAGTCACAGGTAGGAACCATGGTCACCCGGCTGCTGAGGCTTGACGCCCCGCCGAAACCCGCCGACGCGGCCGACGCCCTCGCGCTCGCCATCTGCCACATCTGGCGTGCCCCCGCCGTCAACCGCCTCCAGCAGGCACACGCGGCTGTCGCAGCAGCAGCCCGTACCCCGCGCGTTCCCCGTACACCCGCAGTTCCCGTCCGGAAGGTCCCCCGATGATCGCCTTCGTCAGCGGCCCCGTGGCCGCACTCGCCCCGACCACGGCCGTGATCGAGGTCGGCGGCATCGGCATGGCCGTCCAATGCACGCCGAACACCCTCGCCGGCCTCCGGATCGGCAAGGAGGCCAGGCTGGCCACCTCCCTCGTCGTGCGGGAGGACTCGCTCACCCTCTACGGCTTCGCCGACGACGACGAGCGGCAGGTCTTCGAGCTGCTCCAGACCGCCAGCGGGGTCGGGCCCCGGCTTGCCCAGGCCATGCTCGCCACCCACAGTCCGGACGCCCTGCGGATCGCGGTCGCGGGCGGTGACGAGAAGGCGCTCACCGCGGTCTCCGGCATCGGCAAGAAGGGCGCGCAGAAACTCCTCCTCGAACTGAAGGACAGACTCGGCGAGCCCGTCGGCGCCCACATCGGCCGGCAGGGCATCGGCACCGCCGTCACTTCCTCCTGGCGCGATCAGCTGCAGGCCGCGCTGATCGGTCTCGGCTACGCCACCCGCGAGGCCGACGAAGCGGTCACCGCTGTCGCCCCGCAGGCCGAGGCGGCCCTGGCCGAGGGCGGGCAGGCCCCCGTGCCGCAGCTGCTGCGCGCCGCGCTGCAGACCCTCAACCGCGCGCGCTGACCGGAGCGCGTCACCCCGGGGGAGACCCCGACGCCGGGCCGGGCACCGCACGGCACCGAAACACCCGAGGCGGGACAGACTGAATGAACTGGGACGAGACCGGACCCGACACCGACGAGCGGCTCGACGAGCGCCTCGTCGACGCCGACGCGGACGGCGAGGACACCGCGGTCGAAGCGGCGCTGCGGCCGAAGGACCTCGATGAATTCGTCGGCCAGGAAAAGGTGCGTGAACAGCTCGACCTGGTCCTCAAGGCGGCCAGGGCCCGCGGCGCCACCGCCGACCATGTCCTGCTCTCCGGCGCCCCCGGTCTCGGCAAGACCACCCTCTCCATGATCATCGCGGCTGAGATGGGCGCGCCGATCCGGATCACCTCGGGTCCCGCCATCCAGCATGCGGGTGATCTTGCCGCGATTCTCTCCTCACTCCAGGAGGGCGAAGTTCTCTTCTTGGACGAGATCCACCGCATGTCGCGGCCCGCCGAGGAGATGCTCTACATGGCGATGGAGGATTTCCGGGTCGACGTCATCGTCGGCAAGGGCCCCGGAGCCACCGCCATCCCGCTGGAACTGCCGCCCTTCACCCTGGTCGGCGCCACCACCAGGGCCGGACTGCTGCCGCCCCCGCTGCGTGACCGTTTCGGCTTCACCGGCCATATGGAGTTCTACACCCCCACCGAGCTGGAACGCGTCATTCACCGCTCCGCGCGGCTCCTCGACGTGGCGATAGACGCGGACGGCGCCGCCGAGATCGCCGGACGTTCCCGCGGTACCCCCCGTATCGCCAACCGGCTGCTGCGCCGTGTCCGGGACTACGCCCAGGTCAAGGCCGACGGACGGATCGACCGCGCCGTCGCCTCCGCCGCCCTCGGCGTGTACGAGGTCGACGCGCGCGGCCTCGACAGGCTGGACCGGGCGGTGCTCGGCGCCCTGCTGAAGCTTTTCGGCGGCGGCCCCGTCGGGCTGTCCACCCTCGCGGTAGCCGTGGGCGAGGAGCGCGAGACGGTCGAGGAGGTCGCGGAGCCCTTCCTGGTGCGGGAAGGACTGCTGGCCAGGACGCCGAGGGGGCGTGTCGCGACACCCGCGGCCTGGGCCCACCTCGGCCTCGTCCCCCCCCAGCACGGTGGAAAGGGACAACAGGGCCTGTTCGGGGCGTGATGCGTCACAGGTTCACCCGGACAGGAACCACCGAGCGATGTCGGGCGTTGTTCCAACGATGCGGACTCGCTTAGACTCCGCCGATGCCGCCCGTACAGGTCGGTGTACCCACCCCCGTAGATCAGGCCGCCTTCCAGCGCGGTCGTGCGAAGGAAACTCGTCCCGTGAATCCCGTGACTCTCCTCCCCTTCATCGTGCTCATCGGGGCCATGTTCCTGATGACGCGGTCCGCCAAGAAGAAGCAGGCGGCCGCTGCCCAGATGCGCAATGAGATGCAGCCCGGCACCGGCGTCCGGACGATCGGGGGCATGTACGCCACCGTCAAGGAGCTTCACGACGACACGGTTCTCCTTGAGATCGCGCCCAGCGTCCACGCCATCTACGCCAAGAACGCCATCGGCGCCGTCCTCGACGACGAGGAGTACAACCGAATCGTCCACGGCGACGGCGATGACGCCCTCGACGGCGCGGTCGTGCCGGACGACGCCTCTTCGCTGACCGAGGCCGACACCGACGAGGACACCTCGGACGACGCCAAGATCGACCTGGGCAAGAAGGCCGAGGCCGACGACGCCGAGTCCGACAAGAAGTCCGAGGGCAAGACCGACGGCGAGGCCGACGCGAAGTAGCCCACGACCCGGGGATGCCGTGAGCCCACCGGTATCCGGCACTTCCCGGACCGTGCGATCTTCTGCGGGGGTGGGTCCCCACTACACTTCGTGGCCGCTTGGGCGCGTACCCGGCGCGGGGCGGTTGGACAGGGAGAAACGAGAAGGTGGCAGCACCGAAGAAGAGCCGAGGGCCGGCCGGCGGTCAGGGCAGGCCGGGGCGTTCCCTGGCTCTGATCCTGATCGCCATGGTCGCGCTCACCGGCGGGATGTTCCTGGCTGATCAGCCGACCCCACGACTGGGCATCGACCTGGCGGGCGGCACGTCCATCACGCTTGAGGCGAAGAGCGAGCCGGGCCAGGAATCGGCGATCAACAAGACCAACATGGACACGGCGGTCCAGATCATGGAACGCCGTGTCAATGGTCTTGGCGTCTCCGAGGCCGAGGTCCAGACCCAGGGCAATCGCAACATCATCGTCAACATCCCCAAGGGTACGAACTCCGCCCAGGCCCGTGAGCAGGTCGGCACCACCGCCAAGCTCTACTTCCGGCCGGTGCTGACCGTCGCCCAGGGCACACCCACCCCGGCGCCCAGCGCCTCGTCGTCCGGCAAGCCCAGCCCGTCCGCGAGCCCGAGCGCCTCGGCGTCGGGCAACGGGAAGGCCTCGGCGACGCCGGACGCGAGCGGCTCCACGCAGGGCCGCGCGGTCACCGACGGCCTCAAGGCCGACACCACGCCGAGCCCCAAGGCGAGCGCCACGCCGAAGGCCGACGCCACGCCGTCGGCATCCGCCGCTGACGAGGCCGCCGCCGCCAAGCTGCAGAAGCAGTTCGCGGCGCTCGACTGCTCCAGCAAGGCTTCCCGCGCCGAGGCCGCACGGGGCGCCAAGCCCACCGACACGGTCGTCGCGTGCAGCTCCGAGGGCGACGCCAAGTACGTCCTCGGCCCGGCCCAGGTGTCCGGCACCGACGTGGACAGCGCCAAAGCGGCGATCGACCAGACAAACGGTCAGTGGATCGTTCAGATGGAGTTCACCAAGGGCGGCGCCAAGAAGTTCCAGAAGATCACGGGCCAGCTCGCCCAGCAGCAGTCGCCGCGGAACCAGTTCGCCATCGCGCTCGACGGTGAAGTCGTCTCGGCGCCCTACGTGCGCACGGCACTGAGCGCCAACGCCGAGATCTCCGGCAGCTTCACCCAGCAGTCCGCCGAGGACCTGGCCAACGTGCTCTCCTACGGTGCGCTCCCGCTCTCCTTCAAGGAGCAGAGCGTCACCACCGTCACCGCCGCGCTCGGTGGCGAGCAGCTCCAAGCCGGTCTGATCGCCGGCGCCATCGGTCTGGCCCTCGTGGTCATCTACCTGGTGGCCTATTACCGCGGCCTCGCGTTCATTGCGCTCCTGAGCCTGATGGCCTCCGGCATCCTGACCTACACGATCATGTCGCTGCTCGGCCCGGCCATCGGCTTCGCACTGAACCTCCCGGCAGTCTGCGGCGCCATCGTGGCCATCGGTATCACCGCGGACTCCTTCATCGTGTACTTCGAGAGAATCCGCGACGAGATCCGCGACGGCCGTACGCTCCGCCCGGCCGTCCAGCGCGCCTGGCCGCGCGCCCGGCGCACCATCCTGGTCTCCGACTTCGTGTCGTTCCTCGCCGCCGCGGTGCTCTTCGTCGTCACCGTCGGCAAGGTCCAGGGCTTCGCGTTCACGCTGGGTCTCACCACCCTGCTCGACGTGGTCGTGGTGTTCCTCTTCACCAAGCCGGTCATGACGCTGATGGCCCGTACGAAGTTCTTCTCCAGCGGTCACCCGTGGTCCGGTCTGGACCCGAAGCGGCTCGGCGCCAAGCCGCCGCTGCGCCGCTCGCGCAGTGTCAACGCCCCCACCGACCCGAAGGAGGCGTGAGATGTCGCGACTCGGCAGTCTCGGCGCCCGTCTCTACCGCGGCGAGGTCGGCTACGACTTCATCGGCAAGCGCAAGATCTGGTACGGGATCTCGATCCTGATCACCATCACGGCCATCGTCGCCCTGGCGGTCAGCCACCTGAACATGGGCATCGAGTTCAAGGGCGGCGCCGTCTTCACCACCACGAAGACGAGCGTCAGCGTCGCCCAGGCGGAGGACCTGGCAACGCAGGCCTCCGGCCACCAGGCGATCGTCCAGAAGCTCGGCAACGGCGGTCTGCGCATCCAGATCACCGAGGTCGACACCGCGAAGTCCGACCAGATCAAGGAACAGCTCTCCAAGGACCTCAACGTCCCGACGGAGAAGATCGCCGCCGACCTGGTCGGCCCCAGCTGGGGTGAGCAGATCGCCAACAAGGCCTGGACCGGCCTCGGCATCTTCATGGTCCTCGTGGTGATCTACCTGGCCATCGCCTTCGAGTGGCGCATGGCGATCGCGGCCCTGGTCGCGCTGATCCACGACATCACCATCACGGTCGGTGTCTACGCCCTGGTCGGCTTCGAGGTCACCCCGGGCACCGTGATCGGTCTGCTGACCATCCTCGGTTACTCGCTCTACGACACGGTCGTCGTCTTCGACAGCCTCAAGGAGGGCACGCAGGAGATCACCAAGCAGACCCGGTGGACATACAGCGAGATCGCCAACCGCTCCATCAACAGCACGCTGGTCCGTTCCATCAACACCACCGTCGTGGCGTTGCTGCCGGTCGCCGGTCTGCTGTTCATCGGTGGCGGTGTCCTCGGTGCCGGCATGCTGAACGACATCTCCCTGGCGCTCTTCGTCGGCCTCGCGGCCGGTGCGTACTCCTCGATCTTCATCGCCACGCCGCTCGTCGCCGACCTCAAGGAACGCGACCCGCAGATGAAGGCCCTGAAGAAGCGCATCCTCGCCAAGCGTGCGGCAGCCGCCGCCAAGGGCGAGTCCGCCGAGGACGAGCCGTCGAACGACGACGAATTCCCGGAGGACACCGCACCTGCCGCCGCGGTCGTCGGCCAGCGCCAGCAGCCCCCCAGGGGCCACGGCCGGACCTCGGGGAAGCGCCGATGACCAGCACCACCGAGAGCACGAGGGAACTCCTGCTCAGCCGGATCCGCGACGTGCCGGACTATCCGAAGCCGGGCGTGATGTTCAAGGACATCACGCCGCTGCTCGCGGACCCGCTCGCGTTCACGGCCCTCACAGACACCCTCGCGGAGCTGTGCATCCGGCACGGCGCCACGAAGGTCGTCGGTCTGGAGGCCCGCGGCTTCATCCTGGCCGCGCCGGTCGCGGTCCGGGCGGGGATGGGATTCGTTCCCGCGCGCAAGGCGGGGAAGTTGCCCGGAGCCACCCTCAGCCAGGCGTACGAGCTGGAGTACGGCACCGCCGAGATCGAGATCCACGCGGAGGACCTGTCCGCCGACGATCGGATCATGGTCATCGACGACATCCTCGCGACCGGTGGCACCGCCGAGGCCTCGCTGGAGCTGATCCGGCGGGCCGGTGCCGAGATCGCGGGCGTCGCGGTCCTCATGGAGCTCGGCTTCCTGGACGGCCGTGCCCGGCTGGAACAGGGGCTGGCGGGTGCTCCGCTGGAGGCACTAATCCACGTGTGAGTACCGCATGCACGAATTGGGTGTCCAGGATTCTCCTGGGCACCCGATTCGCGTTTGCGCATCAGCATCACTATTGAGCTCAAGAACGGCTCAAAATTGAGCTCAAGAACGACTCAAAAATCGATGCCGGGTTATGTGACTCCCTGATTGGATCTTCCTGATGCCGCTAATCGGCATCTCAACGGGAGGAACCACATGAGGATTTCGCGCAGGATCGCCACGGGGGCGGTTTCCCTTATTTCCTTTGCAGCAATCGCTGCGGGCGCCGCTCCTGCGAGCGCAAGCCAGACGGTCGCGCCCGCGCCGACCACCCTGGGCGCGAAGGGCGTCTGCATTGGTTGGAAGAACGCAGGGTCAATCCCGGGGAAGTGGAGCACGCTCAACGATGGCTGTGCCCACTTCGGTTTCAAGGGCATGAAGATGGTCTACGGCTGGAAGGTTTTCAAGGGCAGCAGCATCTGTGTGCAGGTCGAGGGCTTCAATGCCAAGGGGAAGAAGACCTGGTACAAGGCCGGCTGCGGGAAGAGCGGCGAGATAACAGTGCCGTGGGGCAACGTTGCCGCGAACAAGGAGATGAAGGTCAAGGGGGCAGCGCTCTTGCGGTGGAACTGAGGCATCGCCCGACTCCGGTCGGGCTCACGTGCGGCGAGCTGTGGCACTGACGGGGCATGGTGGGAGGGGGCCGGGCCTCTCCGCCCTCACCATCTGAACTACGCTCTGATGCGAGCACTGGCTCGGCGCTGCACAGTTGGGCGGGGCCGGTCTCCTGCCCAACGGCACACGAGGGCTATTGCCACACCTGAAGGCGAGGGACGGGCACCCGGGAACAACCGGGTGCCCGTCGGCGTTGTGAGGGCTCTCACGGTCCCCGGGGGAGGACCGGCCACAAGGTCGATACGATGGCCTTCCGGGTATCCGGATCCGCATGAGGAGCGCTCTTGCCAGACGAGGCCCAGCCAGTCGCCGCCCCGCAGCCTGACAAGCCGGTGGCGGTGCCAGCCGCGCCCGGGAAGAAGCAGGCCGCGGAGAAGTCGAAGCCTGCGGCCCCCGAGCCCGGCACGGGCCCGGAGCGGGGCAGTGCCCCGGCGCTGCGGCCCGCGCCCGCTTCGCCCGCCCAGCCTGCCGCCCCCGCCTCCCCGGCCGCGTCCGCGCCGAAGCCCCCGGCGAAGCCCGTTGCGAAGCCGGTCACCCCACCCGCTCCCGCGACCCGCTCCGGCGGCTCCTCCAACCGGGTACGGGCCAGGCTCGCCCGCCTCGGTGTGCAGCGCTCCAGCCCGTACAACCCGGTGCTCGAACCGTTGCTGCGCATCGTCCGCAGCAACGACGCCAAGATCGAGACCGCCACGCTGCGCCAGATCGAGCGCGCCTACCAGGTGGCCGAGCGCTGGCACCGCGGCCAGAAACGCAAGAGCGGCGACCCGTACATCACGCACCCGCTCGCCGTCACGACGATCCTCGCCGAGCTGGGCATGGACCCGGCGACGCTGATGGCCGGACTGCTGCACGACACGGTCGAGGACACCGAGTACGGCCTGGACACCCTGCGCCGGGACTTCGGCGACCAGGTCGCCCTGCTCGTCGACGGTGTCACCAAGCTGGACAAGGTCAAGTTCGGCGAGGCTGCACAGGCCGAGACCGTACGCAAGATGGTCGTCGCCATGGCCAAGGACCCCAGGGTCCTCGTCATCAAGCTCGCCGACCGGCTGCACAACATGCGCACCATGCGCTACCTCAAGCGGGAGAAGCAGGAGAAGAAGGCCCGCGAGACGCTTGAGATCTATGCCCCACTGGCACACCGCCTGGGCATGAACACCATCAAGTGGGAGCTGGAGGACCTCGCCTTCGCGATCCTCTACCCCAAGATGTACGACGAGATCGTCCGCCTCGTCGCCGAGCGGGCCCCCAAGCGCGACGAATACCTCGCCATAGTGACCGACGAGGTCCAGGCCGACCTGCGCGCCGCCCGGATCAAGGCCACCGTCACCGGCCGGCCGAAGCACTACTACAGCGTCTACCAGAAGATGATCGTGCGGGGCCGGGACTTCGCCGAGATCTACGACCTGGTGGGCATCCGGGTCCTCGTCGACACCGTCCGCGACTGCTACGCGGCGCTCGGCACCGTCCACGCGCGATGGAATCCGGTCCCCGGCCGGTTCAAGGACTACATCGCGATGCCCAAGTTCAACATGTACCAGTCGCTGCACACCACGGTGATCGGCCCCAGCGGCAAGCCCGTCGAGCTGCAGATCCGTACGTTCGACATGCACCGCCGCGCCGAGTACGGCATCGCCGCGCACTGGAAGTACAAGCAGGAGGCCGTCGCGGGCGCCTCCAAGGTGCGTACCGACGTACCCAAGAACACCGGTCGCGGCCAGGACACCGTCAACGACATGGCGTGGCTGCGCCAGCTCCTGGACTGGCAGAAGGAGACCGAGGACCCCAGCGAATTCCTGGAGTCGCTGCGCTTCGACCTCTCCCGCAACGAGGTCTTCGTCTTCACGCCCAAGGGCGACGTCATAGCGCTCCCCGCGGGTGCGACGCCGGTCGACTTCGCGTACGCGGTGCACACGGAGGTCGGCCACCGGACCATAGGAGCACGGGTCAACGGGCGGCTCGTACCGCTCGAATCGACCCTCGACAACGGCGATCTGGTGGAGGTCTTCACCTCCAAGGCGGCCGGCGCCGGACCCTCCCGGGACTGGCTGGGCTTCGTCAAGTCGCCCCGCGCCCGCAACAAGATCCGTGCCTGGTTCTCCAAGGAGCGCCGTGACGAGGCGATCGAACAGGGCAAGGATGCCATCGCGCGTGCCATGCGCAAGCAGAACCTGCCGATCCAGCGGATCCTGACCGGTGACTCCCTGGTCACCCTCGCCCACGAGATGCGCTACCCCGACATCTCGTCACTGTACGCGGCGATCGGCGAGGGCCACGTGGCCGCGGCCGGTGTCGTACAGAAGCTGGTCCAGGCGCTTGGCGGCGAGGACGCCGCCAACGAGGACCTCGTGGAGAGCGCGCCGCCCTCCCGCAGCCGCCACAAGCGCCGCTCCAACGCCGATCCGGGTGTCGTCGTCAAGGGCGTCGAGGACGTGTGGGTCAAACTGGCCCGCTGCTGTACGCCGGTCCCCGGCGACCCGATCATCGGCTTCGTCACCCGCGGCAGCGGCGTATCCGTGCACCGCGCCGACTGCGTCAATGTCGACTCGTTGTCGCAGCAGCCGGAGCGGATCCTGGACGTCGAGTGGGCGCCCACCCAGTCCTCGGTCTTCCTGGTCGCCATCCAGGTCGAGGCACTGGACCGGTCGCGGCTGCTCTCGGACGTCACCCGCGTTTTGTCCGACCAGCACGTCAACATCCTGTCGGCCGCCGTCCAGACCTCCCGTGACCGGGTGGCCACCTCGCGCTTCACCTTCGAGATGGGCGACCCGAAGCACCTCGGACACGTGCTGAAGGCGGTACGGGGCGTGGAGGGCGTCTACGACGTCTACCGCGTCACCTCGGCCCGCAGGCCCTGACCGACGACCTCGGGCATGGACAAGGCCCCCTGTGC
>NZ_JBEOVN010000237.1:0-10117 GCF_040295565.1 Streptomyces sp. NPDC002785
CGTCCGCCGTCGGGCACACCGGCGGGCCACTGGAGGTCCACCCGGGTGCACGGTCGGCGCCCCGGCTCGACGGCCGCTTCCGTGGCGGCGGAGACAGCCTGCGCCGCGTACGTCAGGGCGGGAGCGGCCACGTCCCTGCGCTGCCAGAGGTGGTGCAGCAGCTCCAGCTCGCGCTCGGCGAAGTCCGGGCCCACCGCCCCGCGGCGGGCCCGTCGGCGCAGCGAGGCCAGTGATGTCGCGAACGATTCGTACTCGGCGACGGCGCGGGCAGCAGCCCTGCCGTGGGCCTTGGCCTGTGCTTTGGCATGAGCCGTGACCTGGGCCGACGGGCTGCGCCCGGGCGACACATGTCCCGGCCCGAATCCTGGCGCGTACCCCGGTCCGAATCCTGGCGCGTACCCCGGTCCGAATCCTGGCGCGTACCCCGGTCCGTAAGGGCTTCCCCAGGCCGCGGCGACGTGTCGTTGGCGCGCCGCGTCGCGTGCCATGCCGCGGGCCCGCATCGAGGAGAGGGCGAGCGGTTCGGCGGGGGTCAGCCAGCCGGCCGCGGCATAGGCCGGCAGCTCGGCGGAGAGCGTACGCAGCTCCCGCTGGCGCGACCAGATCGCCAGCCAGGTCACCAGGCCGAAGACCGGGACCATGAACACCCCGTACACGGCATAGAAACCGTACGGGCCGAATGTCGCCGACCCGTTCCACAGGGCGTGCATGCCCATGGCGAGGACGAGCCCCAGCAGCGGCAGCGCGATGCGGCGGATCCGGCGGCGCCGCGCACTGACCGCGGCCAGTCCGAAACCTATTCCGGTCAGCACCGTGAAGAGCGGATGTGCGAACGGCGACATCACCGCCCGTACGAAGAACGTCGCGGCGGTCACCGAGACGACGCCCGAGGTGCCTGTCTGCTGGTCCTCACCGAAGGCGGTGCCCAGATAGAGGATGTTCTCGGTGAAGGCGAAGCCGCTCGCGGTGAAGCCGGCGATGACGACGCCGTCGACGATCCCTTGGAACTCCCGCCTTCGGAACAGGAAGATCAGCAGGACGGCCGCGGCCTTGGCACTCTCCTCGACGACCGGCGCTATGACCGTGGCGCCGAGGACGTCGGCGTCCGACGGGTCGACGGTGGCCGTGGCTATCCAGCGGGTCGCGAACGAATTCGCGATGATCGCGACCAGGGCGGCCGCGAACGCACCCCAGGCGAAGGAGAACAGTAGATTCCGCCATGGTGCCGGATCGACCCGGTCCAGCCAGCGGAACGCCGCCATCAGGAGCGGGACGGGCAGCACGGCGAGACCCAGACCTACCAGAAAGCCGTCGGTGCCCGTCTGGTCGCGGACCAGGGCCAGGATCGCCAGGCCGCACAGCGCGAGCACCGTGAACACGGCCGCGATGCGAAATGTCCTGCTGCGCCACACCATGCCGACGCGGCGCGGCCGGTAACGCCAGTGCCTGCGCTCCGGCACGGCAGCCAGGATCTCGCCGACCCGCTGCTCCTCGAGAAGCGGGACGGCCGGCTGCGACTGCCGCTGCTGGACAGACTCGTCGGACACCACCCGATGACCCTAACGAGCAGCACTGACAGCCGGCCATGGGGCGACGGGTCCGCCACGTCCTGTCCGAGGCCCGTACTGACTCCGGGCGGGCCGTCAGCGGCGGGCGAAGAGCAGGTCGTGCACGACATGACCCTTGTCGAGGCCCTGCCCCTCGAACCGGGTCAGCGGCCGGAACGCCGGCCGCGGCGCATAGCCGCCGTCCGCCAGGGTGTTCTCGAAGAGGGGGTGCGCGGTCAGCACCTCCAGCATCTGCTCGGCGTACGGCTCCCAGTCGGTCGCACAGTGGATCACGGCCCCCGGCTTCAGCCGCTGCGCCACCAGATCGAGGAACTCCGGCTGGATCAGCCGCCGCTTGTGGTGGCGCTTCTTGGGCCACGGGTCGGGGAAGTACACCCGCAGCCCGTCCAACGAGTCCGGCTTCAGCATCTCGCGCAGCAGGATGATCGCGTCACCGTTGGCGACCCGGATGTTGGACAGTCCGTTCCGGTCCGCGAGACCGAGCAGATTGCCCTGTCCAGGGGTGTGCACATCGACGGCGAGAATGCCCGTACCCGGGTCGTCGGCCGCCATTTGCGCTGTGGCCTCACCCATTCCGAAACCGATCTCCAGCACGGCCGGGAGCCCGTCGAACAGCGCGGGCAGATCGAGGATGCGCTGCCCGTCGATGTCCAGTCCCCACTTCGGCCAGAGCCGCAGCAGGGCGTCCTCCTGGCCGGGCGTGACGCGGCTGCGGCGCGGCTGGAAGCTGCGGATCCGGCGCTCGTGGTGCGATCCGGCCGGATCGATCGCGGGTCCGCCGGGGAAGCGCGGCTCCTGGCGCAGCCTGCGCTGCTGCTCGAAGGAGGCGGCGCGCAGATCGTCCGGAATCCCGGCAGCGGCGGGGGCGTGGGCCGAGGAGGCGCTGCTCGTCCCGGCCGCGGCATCGCCGGACGTCGGGGCGGAAGGATTCGCGGAGGGTTCTGCGGAGGGGTTCAAGGACTCAGACACAATGCCCCGATTCTACGGCGGGCGGCTTCCACTCCGTCCCCCGTGCCCGGAGCAGCGCCCTGCGTGCCACCTCCCGCCCGATGGGCAGACAGGCCGTCGCGGCGGGCGACGGAGCGTTCAGTACGTGCACGGTGTGCGGGGCCTCGCGGATCAGGAAATCGTCCACCAGGGTGCCGTCCCGCAGCACGGCCTGGGCCCTGACCCCGGCCGGGGCCGGACGCAGATCGGACTCCGTGACCTCGGGCAGCAGCCGCTGCACGGCTGTCGTGAACGCCCGCTTCGACAGCGAACGGTGCACCTCGCCCGCCCCGTACCGCCAGTGCTTGCGCGCGATCTGCCAGGTGCCGGGCCAGGCCAGGGTGTCCGCCAGCTCACGGGGGCGTACGACGGGCCAGCCGTACCCCTCGCGGGCCAGCGCCGGCACCGCGTTCGGCCCGACGTGGACGCTGTCGTCGTGGCCGCGGGTCAGATGCACGCCGAGGAACGGGAACGCCGGATCGGGCACCGGATAGACCAGGCCGCGCACCAGCTCCGGTCGCGCCAGCTCGTAGTACTCCCCCCGGAAGGGCACGATCCGCACCCCCGGATCGTCGCCCGCGAGCCGCGCCACCCGGTCGCAGTGCAGTCCCGCGCAGTTGACCAGCACCCGGGCCCGCACCACCGGGCCGTCCGCCGTACGCACCGCCACACCCCAGGGGCGCCGGTCGATCGCGGTGGCCTCCGCCCCGTAACGGATCACTCCGCCCGCCCGGCTCACCTCGGCGGCGAACCGCGCCGCGACCGCCCCGAAGTCGCACACCCCCGTCGTCCCGACGCGGATCGCGGCGAGCCCGTGCACCTGCGGCTCGTACTCCGCGATCTGGGCGGGCCCCAGCTCGCGCACCGGCAGCCCGTGCTGCCGGCCGCGCTGGACCAGGGCGTGCAGCCGGGGCAGCTCGGACCGCTCGGTCGCGACGATCAGCTTGCCGGTCACCGCGTGCGCGATGCCGTGCTCGGCACAGAAGTCGACCATTTCGGCGGCGCCGCGCACTGCGTAACGGGCCTTGAGCGAGCCGGGGCGGTAGTAGATGCCACTGTGGATCACCCCGCTGTTGCGCCCGGTCTGGTGACGGGCGGGGCCCCACTCCTTCTCCAGCACCGTCACCCGGGTGCCCGGAGCGGTGCGCGTGATCGCATACGCAGTCGACAGGCCGACGATCCCGCCGCCGATCACCAGCACATCGCAGTCGTACGCCGCGTGCGTCATCATTACGCCACCTCCCACCCCGATAGTGCACTGACCCACTGACAACGCACTCAAACCAGCGAAGCCCAGCGTGGCGCCGAATCCTTACGCCTGGCGGCGGCCGGATGCCGCCGCGATGCCATCCGGACACTGTTTGTATGCCGCAAGGACGTCGTGGTGACGCTACGTCGTGGTGACGCTATGCGGATGTGCGCGGTCCGTCCTGCGCCCGGTCCTTCTACGCGGGCGCCACCAGCAGTGGCCGGGCCCTTTCACGCAGCTCGGCGACGCGCGGCTCGTGCCCGTACGGTTCGAGCCGGTGCAGCAGATCCCGTACGTACTCCGTGGTCCGCGCCGAGGAGATGCGGCCCGCCACCTCCACCGCCCGGGTGCCCGCCGCGCAGGCCGCGTCCAGATTCCCCGACTCCAGCTCGGCCACCGCCGACACCACGAGCCGCAGCCCGTGCGAGCGGACGAATTCCTCGGTGGGCCTGGACAGGGCCTGCTCGGTGAAGCGCCGCACCTGCCGGGGCGCCTTCAGATCGAGGTGGCACTCCGCGGCATCGGCCGCGAACCTGTCGTACGAGTAGAAGCCCAGCCAGGACGGGTCCGCATCGCCGTCCCTGGAACGCTCCAGCCAGCCCTCGGCGGCCTTCAGCGCCGCGCCTGCGGCCGGTGCGTCACTCGCCTTCGCATGGGCGCGTGCCTCCACCAGGCGGAAGAAGCTCATGGTGCGGGCCGTGGCGAGCCCCCGGTTGCGTTCGACGGCGGCCTGCGCGAGGTCGACCCCCTCGTCGGCGAAACCGCGGTAGGTCGCCTGCAGCGACATCGAGGCGAGCACATAGCCGCCGAGAGGGACGTCGGCCGCGGCCCGCGCGAGTCGCAGTGCCTGGATGTAGTAGCGCTGCGCGGCCTCCTGCTGGCCGGTGTCGAAGGCCATCCACCCGGCAAGTCTGGTCAGTTCGGCCGCTGCGCCGAAGAGCGCCCGGCCCACCTCGTCACTGTACGAACCGAGCAGCAGTGGCGCCGCGTCCACGCGTAAGCACTCGGGAACCATGGAGGAACGCCAGTCCCCGCCGCCGTACTTGGAGTCCCAGCGGCGGGCGTCCTGGGCCGCCTCGCGCAGCTTGGAGACGTCGCTGTGGCCGACCCGCAGCGGGGAGATGTCGCTCGTGTTCGCGGTCGCGGTCGCGCTGGTGTTCGCGGTCGCGGTCTCCGGGCCCGGCTGGGCGGGGATGGACGGTGTCCGCTGTGTCTCCGGAGCTCCCGGGGCTTTTGGGGCTTCCAGCGTCGCCCGAGCCGCCTGCGCATTCAGCGCTGCCTGCGCTCCGGGTGCCGCCTGTGCTCCGGGTGATGGCTGTGCACCAAGCGCCGACTCCGCCCCCAGCGGCCCCTGAGCGGCCAGGGCCCCTGCCGCCGCGCCCGGCACCCTCTGCGCCCCTGCACCGGCGTGTGCGCCCCTTGCGCCGCGGGTGCCGAGGATGGCTGCCGCGGCGGCTGTCGAGTCGCGCGCCACCGACGGGTCAGCGGGGGATATCAGCCAGCGGGACGCGGGCGTCGCGTACGCACTCACCGAGAACGAACCCGCCAGCGACTGCCAGATCCCGCCGCTGCCCGCCCGTCGCCCGGCCAGATCCAGCCGGTACAGCTCGGTCGCCGAACGGACGGCCTCGGCCACATCGCGCGGAAAGGCCAGCCCGACCTCCGGGGCCGGATCGGCGTCCGCGAGCCCAATCTCGTGCAGCGGGACCGGCCGGCCGAGTTTGGCGCCGATCGCCGCCGCGATGAGATGGGGCGCGGCGCCCTGCGGCACCATGCCCTTGGAGACCCACCGGGCCACCGAGGTCTTGTCGTACCGGAGTGTCAGACCGCGCTGCGCCCCGAGGTCGTTGACTCGCCGGGCGAGCCCGGCGTTGCTGATTCCCGCGAGGGCGAGAACGGTTCCGAGTTTCTCGTTCGGTCCGCGTTGCTCCCTGGACATGCGCCACCCCTCGACACACAGACGGCAGCCGCGTCACCGTTGCGGCGCGCGGCATTCGTACCGTGTCCTCCCCAGGGACGAACCCCGGCACTCCGGCCGCACACGCATATGGCCGAGCCCCGAGGAATATGCCTCCTGCCGAGAACCTCAGTAAACCCAGCGTAGTTCGCCGCATCCCTACCGTTAAGGGGCAGACGTCCGTATGGCGGATTGTTGTCCGTGCGGACGGGAGCGGCTTCGCGGTGCCGCTCCGGGCGCCGCCGTGGTGCCGCTCCGGATGCCGTGCGCAGCGGCCCGGAACCCGGCCCGGACCCTGCCGGGCACCCCGCTCGACGCCCTGCTCGATGCCCCTGTTCGTGCGCCCCCAAAGGCACCGTTCGCACGTCGCGGCGACACCGCCCGCCGAGTCCTGTACGTGCTCCTGGTATGTGGCCGTGCGCCCGGCCGTGCGCTCTCGTACGGCTGTTTCGGAGGCGCTTCCATGGTTGCTGCGTGGGTCGGCCCACTGCATTGGACTCAGTGGGCTGGGGGACACTGCCGCCTCATTCCCCGCAGGCGGCGGACCGGTCCGGGAGGTGAACGGACGCCTCCCGGACTGTGCGTCGACACCGGTACGGGGCCGGGTGCGGGGGCCGTGCCCGGGCTGCCTGCCGCCCAGGTGGCGATCTCCTGCGGCCGACGGAGGACTCCAAGAGGGATTCGGGAAAAATCGGGGAATGAAATGGGCGAAAAGGGGCTTCTGGTGCGTCGAGTTCCCTGTCGTCGGGTTGCAGCATGCGCTGAGAATGGCCGAATATCGCCGGTCGACCGAGGTTGGGTCGATCGATTCGCGGACATCCCGTCGACCGTTCGGAGGTCGTCCGTCACGGATCCGCGGGCGCTTCGGGGTGTGGCCGGATTCCGGCCGGTGGAATTTGCTCGTACGGGGAACGCAACGCGCCCAATCCGTAAGTCCGTTGGCGCATGAGCCGCCTCGCGCGGGCCGTGCTTCGGCCGGCCCTCGGGGAACCCGCCGCCGGTTGCCGCCCGACACGCGTCCGTCCGCACCCGGCCGCCGTCCGCCCCGGTCCGGCCTTTGCCAGGGGCGCATGCGCTTGCGACGTGCGCCGTCCGTAGCCCCTCCTGCGCGCCTTTGTCGTGGCAGCATGTCCGCAGCGGCGCCGCGCGTTACCGCAGTTCTCCCGGTACTTCCCTGCTGCGCCGTTTTGTCCACAGCTTGTGGAGGCGGCGATGCGTTGGTTGGTGGGGTGGAGCAGTGTCGCCGCGAGCTTCGGCACGGCCGGTGCCGTGGGTGCCGCCGACGAGGGGCGCACGATGCACCCCGTCGGTTCCCAACTCCTTTGGGGCGACCCCGATCCGCTCTGGGCCGTCGGCGACTGGCGCCCCGACGAGATCCGTATCAGCACGGCCGAAACCGCCGAAGGCGCGCCCACCGCCCGAATGGCCGTACTCGGCTGCTGCAGCGCCACCGACGAACAGCTGCGCGCAGGCCTCCTCGCCGCCCGCGGCGGAGCCCTGCGCCATCTCACCTCCTGGCCCGGCAGCTACACGACCGTCGTCCAGATCGGCCGTCGGATCACCGTCATCGGGGATCTCGCCGGAGCCCGCCCGGTGTTCTACACGCCGTGGGCCCGCGGTACGGCGTACGCCACCGCCGCGCTCCCGCTCGCCGACCTCATCGAAGCCCAGCTGGACATCGGCCACCTGGCCGCCCTGCTCGCCTGCCCCGAAACGCCGGAGGCGCTGCGCGACGGCACCCCGTACGCGGGAGTGAAGCGCATCCCGCCCGGGCACGCGCTCATCCTCCGCGAGGGCTCGCGCGAGATCACCGGGTACGAGGCGGTGGCCTCGCTCGCCGTCGCCGCGCCCCAACTCGACCCGGTCAGCGCCGTCGACGGGGTGCGCGACGCACTGGTCGAAGCCGTGCGCGCCAGGCTCACCGCCCCGCGCCACGCACCCGAAACCCTGCCCCCCGACCCCGGACCGGTCCCTGGCATGGGGCCCGCCGCACGACGCGCCGCCCGCGGCGCACCCGTACCGGGCATCGGCGCCGACCTCTCCGGAGGCAGTGCCTCCGCCACCCTCGCCCTGCTCGCCGCCGGACTGCCGGGCCTGCCCGGCACCGTCCTCGGCCACGGCACGGGAGCGGGGGAGCGGCTGCTCGCCGTCACCTTCAACGACCTCACCGCACGCGGACACGAGGACGAACTCGAACGCGCCCGCGTCATCGCCGCCAACCCGCGCCTGCACCATGTCGTCGTCGCCGCCGGGGAAGAGGCCCTGCCCTACGCCGACCTGGGCGGCGGCCCGCTCACCGATGAACCCGCCCCGTTCCTCGTCGTCGCCGAGCGCCACCGCCGCCGCCTCGCCTCCGGCAGCGCCGACCACTTCGTCGGCGGCGGCGCACGGCAGGTGCTCGACGCCCACCCGGCCCGCCTCGCCGACCTGCTGATGGACCGGCGCCGGCGCCATCTGCTGCGCCCGGTCGCCGCACTCGCCAAGGCCGAGGGCCCGACCGCGCACTCCCTCTTCGTCCCGCTGACCGTCTACCGCGCGGCCCGCCGCCTGTCCCGTACGTCGTACCGCACCGGCCTGGAAACGGCGGCCGGCCGGCTGTCGGACGCCAACCGCCACACCCCCGATTTCGACACCCCCGCCGATGCCTCGCTCGCCGCCCTCGCATGGTCGCGGCCGGGGCCCGCCGCACGCTGGCTGACGGGGGAGGCGCTCGCCGAAGTATCGGTTCGTCTGCAGGAGGCCGCGATCCGCCCCGCCTCCGTCCAACGCCCGGGCGAGGCCCGCGCCCGGGCCGCCCTCGCCCGGTACGCCGCCGACCACCGGATCCTGGAACAGGCAGCGGAAAACCGCAGCCAGCGACTGCACGCCCCGTTCCTCGACAATCAGGTCGTACGCGCCGCCCGTGCGCTTCCCGAATCGCTCCGGGTCCAGCCGGGCGCCCGCGCCGCGGTCCTGCGCCGGGTACTCGCGGGCGCGGGCATCCACGAACTGCCGCCCGGCTGGGGCGCCCCTTCCCTCGCCACCTCGAACGCGACTGCCCGCACCGGACTGCGCGCCGCCCTTCCCCATCTGATCGCTCTCTTCGACGCACCGCTGCTCGCCGACGCAGGCCTGGTCGAGGCCCGCGTTGTACGGAAGGCCCTGCGCGCGGCCTCGGAGGGCGAACCGCTCCCGCTGGACGGCCTGGCGCACCTGGCGTCCACGGAACTCTGGCTCCGCCGCCTCGTCTCGCGGCGGGGCACCTGCTGGACGGGCACGGCGGCACCCCGCCAGCGTGCGGTCGCGGGCGGAATCGTCCCGGCGAGGCGAACGCTGCAGCCGTAGCAGCCGTTGTCGGTGAAGCCTGCTTCCGGCCGCCCCGCGGGACAGAATGGCCTGGTGCGGTACCTGATCCTGGGCGCCACCGAGGCGCGAGACGAGAACGGCAGTGCGCTGCCCGTGGGCGGTACGCGGCTGCGCGCCCTCCTCACCACCCTCGCCCTGCGTACGGGCCGGCCCGTACCCGTCGCCGATCTCGTCGACGACGTATGGGCCGGTGATCCCCCGCACGACGCGCCTGCCGCGCTCCAGGCTCTCGTCGGCCGGCTGCGCCGTGTGCTGGGCAGGGATGCGATCACGAGCACTCACGGCGGCTACCGCCTGGAGGCCGCGCCCGACGAGGTCGACCTGCACGTGTTCGAGCGGCTGTCCCGGCAGGGGGCCGACGAGCTCGACGCGGGCGACCCCGTGACGGCGGCCCGCACGCTCCGTACCGCGCTCGCCCTGTGGCGCGGCCCGGCCCTGGCCGACCTGCCGGACCGGGATCACGGCCACGGCCTGCGTCCGGACGCCCACCGCCTGGCCACGCTGGAACGCCGCATCGAGGCCGACCTACGGTGTGCAGCGACTGGTGCCGGTGCGAGTGCCGCTGTTGACGTGAGGCCCGCTGTCGGCCCGCGCACCCTCGTACCGGAACTCATGGAGCTGACTGCCGCCCACCCGTACGACGAACGCTTCCGGGCCCAGCTGATCCGCGCCCTGCGCGCCGAAGGCCGCCAGGCCGACGCACTGGCCGCTTACGAGGACGCTCGCCGCGCCCTTGCCGACCGCCTCGGCGCCGATCCCGGACCGGAACTGATCGCACTTCACCGGGAGTTACCTGGGATCTTGTGTGAAGGCCCCGGCGTTCACGCCGGGGATGAAACGCATCTCAAGATTGCTCTGACCCGCAGGCTGGAGCGGGCGTTTTTGCTGTTCGATGTATTGGCGGACGATCGCCAGCGGTGCTCCGCCGCAGGATGCCGAGAAGTACGAGGGCGACCACAGGTGCCCGTGCATGATGGCGTGGTTGATGTGGCCGGTGAACTCCTGGCGTAT
>NZ_JBEOVN010000238.1:0-10026 GCF_040295565.1 Streptomyces sp. NPDC002785
CGGACCCGAGAACCACTACAAGGGCTGCACCCGTATCACCAGCCGAAACGCCGAGCATTGCGCCGCAGATCGAACCTCTAACCGAACGGCATTGCCACTAGCCGCCGTTCGGCCGTCGGACACCGGCCGGTGGTTCGACCTCCAAAAATCGTCTGCGCCGCGGTCCGCGGTACATCAGCACCGTCCAGCCCAACTCCCGCAACACAGCCGCGCACCGGCCCAGTTCGCCCTCTT
This sequence comes from Streptomyces sp. NPDC002785, assembly GCF_040295565.1. Taxonomy (NCBI): domain Bacteria; kingdom Bacillati; phylum Actinomycetota; class Actinomycetes; order Kitasatosporales; family Streptomycetaceae; genus Streptomyces; species Streptomyces sp. NPDC002785. The sequence goes on from NZ_JBEOVN010000238.1 coordinate 235, forward strand.
CCGCATGGGCGGCCCCGCTGCCGGGCGGACCGAGCCACTCGACCCTTACGCTGCCCGGCGCCTCACCTTCTTCCAGGCGGTACCCGGTCGCCGTGCACAGGCCGGAGTCATCAACGGCCGAGGCGGCCACGCCCGACGCTTCCAGGGCCAGTGCGATGGCCCGTATCGGCCGGTGGCTCTCCCAATGTGCGGGCACGCCCTCCGGGTGCGCCCGCCCGGTGTTCGTCAGCCGCCGGATCTGCAGCATCCCCTCGAACGCCGTCCGTACCGAGGCGACCCGCTTCCCGTCCGGTGCCGGGTTCCTCGGGCCGTCCCCGGTGGCCGGTTCGAAGCCGGTCTCGTGCTCGGCGCCCATCAGCGCTCCCTTCGCCTGTGCCGTACTGCTGCCAGTGTGCGCCGCCCCACTGACAAGGGCTCGGGCGCGAGGCATCGACCGTCCCGACCGGATCGCCGACCCCGCCGCGCCGATGCGCCCCGGCTACGGCGCGGAGCGTCCCTTGCACCGGACGGCGACGACCTGGCCCCGCCGAGTACCTTGCCCCGACCGAGGATGCCGTGCGGGTCCAGCGCCGCCCTTCCGCGTGGTGCACGCCCAGCACCGCGGAACCCGGTGCCTTGTTCATGCCACGCATCTTCAGCAGCCCCACGCCGTGCTCGCCCGTCACGGTGCCACCGAGCGCGATCGCATCGTCGAGGACGTCCTCGACGCCAACTGGGCACGGGCACGCGCGGCTTCGTCACCGGGCGGGGTGGTGATCAGCGGGTGCAGCTTGCCGTCCCCGGCATGGGTGAAGTTGGCCGGCAGAATGTCGTGCCGGGCCGCTGTCTTCTCGATTCGGGCCAGCATCTCGGGAACCGCGGTCCGCGGCACACAGGCGTCCTCGGCCAGCACCGGACCGAGCCGTTCCAACGCCGGACAGGTCGCCGCGCCTGGAACAGCGCATCGGCTTCCCGCTGGTCCATGAAGACCGCGGCCCCGGTCGCGCCCGTCCGTTCGAAGCAGTCCCGCACGAATTCGGCCTCGTCATCACGCTTCGCGCCAGGGGGTGTCGACCCGGCCGAGCAGCACCACGTCCGCGTCGGCGGAGAGACCCATGTTCTGCCTCTCGTCGACCGCGGCGAGACAGGGACGGTCGACCAGTTCGAGCGCCGAGGGGATCACACCCGACGCGGTCACGGCGCTCACCGCCTCTCCCGCCATGACCGCCGACGAGAGTTCCACCGTCGGCGTCAAGCCGGGGCGAAGCCCCGCAGGAAGTGGTCGCGCAGGACCGCCCGCCGGCGTGCGTCGGCCAGCCGCTCGTCGACCCAGAGGAAGAAATTGTCCGCGATGGTGTCCGTCCAGTCGTAGGCCGGATCATACGGACCGGTGTCAGGCGGGGGCAGGTGCGCCTGCCACTGCGGATCCGGCGGACTGTCGACGGTGATGGTGCGGGTGCCGTCCGGCCGCTGTATGTGTCGGACGGCCACCTTTTCGCAATTCCACCGGTGTTGGCCGTACTGCAGCCAGAGAGCCGAATCGTCGGCGTACAGAGCAGCGGCGGTGCCGGTGCGATGCGGCAGTACATGGACGAAGCCGTGACAGAGGCCCGAGGCCGGGGTGAGGAGCCCGGAAGCCGGGTCCAGCGCCCACACCGTGCCATGACGGTCGTAGTCCTGCAGCACTGTCGCGGACATCAGTGACGCGGCTCCAGACCGAGTTCCTGGTCGATCGCGGCATTGCTGCGGGTTGCGGCGTCGATGACCGCCTCCCAGTTGCCGTACTTGGCGAACTGCTGGTCGGCCGTGGGGCCCAGTGGGTTGCCGTACTTCGCCATGTTGCGTGCCTCAAGAGCCTGAACGGCCTCTGGGGACATGCCCGCGCGAGTGACGTCCTTCGCTTCGTTGCGCATGGCGACCAGTACGCGGGCGATCTCTTCGTCGGAACGGCCCGCGGCGCGCATCCGGTCCTCGACAAGCTCCATGGAGTCGAGCAACTGGTGGTAGCGGACCCGGATCTCGCGCGCTTGCACCCATTGCTTCGGAGTCATCTCGCGGATCGAGCAGACGACCGGATCGCTGCTGGTGCACGGGGCACCCGGACCTGGCACGGTCGAGTGCACGACAGCGGCCGACGGTCCGATGGCAGGGACGGCCAGTGCCCCAGGGGCGAACAGGGCGCTGCCCACCACGGTGAGCAGCGGCAGGAGAAGGGTGACGACCAGTCTGCGGATGAGCGGGCCCCGGCGGAACGCGGAGGAGAGTGAGACGGCAGACAACGTACGTGCACGCATGAAGAGGTGCTCTTTTCGCCAAAGGAACAGGGCGAAACGGACGCTACGGTGGCCAGGGCGTCTGGGAGCGATCACGAAATCGGCGCGTACGGGTGACGGGTCCCGATAGGGTCGACCGTCCGACAGTTCCGTACCCCAGAGGATTCACGTACTGTGCCCGACAATGTCCAAGGCCCCGGCACCGACCGCAACGACCGTGCCGAACTGCGCGCCGACTGCGCGAATTGTTTCGGGCTGTGCTGCGTTGCACTGACCCTGACCCGGTCCGCGGACTTCGCGATCAACAAGGATGCAGGCAAGCCCTGCCGCAATCTGCAGGAGGACTTCCGCTGCGGCATTCACACCGGACTACGGGCCCAGGGCTTCCCCGGCTGTACCGTGTACGACTGCTTCGGAGCCGGCCAGAAGGTCTCCCGCGAGACCTTCGACGGGCAGGACTGGCGCCGGGCCCCGCAGACCGCCCAGCAGATGTTCCAGGTGTTCCCGGTCATGCGACAGCTCCATGAACTCCTCTGGTACCTCACGGAAGCACTGTCCCTGGAACCGGCGCGCTCCCTCCACGCCGAGATCCGTCGCAGCCTCGACGAGACGGAACGCCTCACCCACCTTCCGGCGGACGCGTTCACAGATCTGGATGTGGCCGCGCACCGAGACGAGGTCGCCGCCCTCCTGCTCCGTACCAGCGAACTCGCACGAGCCACGGCACCCCGCAGGAAGAAGCGCGACCACCGCGGCGCCGACCTCATCGGAGCCAGGCTCAAAGGCGCCGATCTGCGGGGCGCCGATCTGCGGGGTGCGTACCTCATCGCAGCGGACCTCAAGGGCGCCGATCTGCGTCTGGCCGATGTGATCGGGGCCGACTTCCGGGACGCCGACCTGTCCGCCGCCGACCTCACCGGAAGTCTCTTCCTCACCCAGGCTCAGCTCAATTCGGCCAGGGGCGACGCGGCTACGAGACTCCCGTCCTCGCTCGGACGCCCCACGCACTGGGACCAGTGAGTCCCGGCCCGGACCGCGACGATTCTGACGGCCCGGACACCACCCGCGCCACGCCCGAACGGATCGGCCGGTGCGACGGGGCACCGCGGACACCCGTGGTTCGTTGCACAGTGTGGCGTACCCGGAACGCCTTCGACGACCGGACCGAGGAGTCCCGCACATGCCCAGCAGTACCGACCGCATCCGCACCGAGCAGAGCCGCACCCGCCTGATCGAACGGCTCATGGAGCAGTTCCCGCACGTGCCCCGGGAAGCCGTCATCAAGGAAGATCTCCTGCGTGGCGGCCTGGCGTTCGACGAGTCCGCCCTCAGCGACAATGAGGGCGGCGATGTCAAGCCGAAGTCGTACTTCATCTTCTCGTTCGACCACGGGACCCTCCCCGAACTCGGCGCGGCCGCACTCCGCCGTCCGCCGGAGGAGATCGTGCTCACCGGAGGTCCGTACGAACTGCGCAGGACCGTGGTGTCGGTACGGGTCAACCCGGCGTCCCCGTACTGCGTCGCGGCCGACGACGACGGCGTGCTCGGGCTGTACCTCGACGGCCGGCGGATCTCCGATGTCGGACTGCCGCCGATGCCGGACTACTACCGGCACACCCTTGAGAACGGCAAGTCCGTGATGGAGGTCGCGCCCACCATTCAGTGGGGCTACCTCGTCTATCTGACGGTCTTCCGCGTCTGCCAGTACTTCGGGGCGAAGGAGGAGTGCCAGTACTGCGACATCAACCACAACTGGCGCCAGCACAAGGCGGCGGGACGCCCGTACACCGGTGTGAAGCCGGTCGAGGAGGTCCTGGAGGCACTCGCCATCATCGACAAGTACGACACCGCGAAGACCTCCACCGCCTACACCCTCACCGGCGGTGCCATCACCTCCCACATCGGTGGCCGCGACGAGGCCGATTTCTACGGTCAGTACGCCAAGGCCATCGAGGAGCGCTTCCCCGGTCGCTGGATCGGCAAGGTCGTCGCCCAGGCCCTGCCCAAGGCCGATGTGCAGCGCTTCCACGACTACGGCGTCCAGATCTACCACCCCAACTACGAGGTGTGGGACCGCAGGCTGTTCGAGCTCTACTGCCCCGGCAAGGAGCGCTACGTCGGCCGCGACGAGTGGCACCGCCGCATCCTGGACTCCGCCGAGGTCTTCGGCCCCCGCAATGTCATCCCGAACTTCGTGGCGGGGGTGGAGATGGCCGAGCCTTTCGGCTTCACCACGGTGAACGAGGCCATCGAATCGACCACCGAGGGCCTGCGGTTCTTCATGTCGCACGGCATCACCCCGCGATTCACCACCTGGTGCCCGGAGCCCACCACCCCGCTCGGAAAGACCAACCCGGACGGAGCACCGCTGGATTACCACATCCGCCTGCTGGACGCCTACCGAGCGACCATGGAGGAGTACGGGCTCAGCTCGCCCCCCGGCTACGGCCCGCCCGGCCCGGGGCGCGCCGTCTTCTCCGTCAGCTCGTTCATGGACAGTCTTCCAGCCCGTCCGGACGACGTTCAGTAGCACCGAGCCGGTCGTCGGGCACCACCGGGGCGCCGGAAGCCAGTTCACGTACGACCCCGGCGAAACCCTGCACCAGGACGTTGTCCGTGCCGTCGCCCCCGACAAGGCCGCTGCGGTCATCCTCACGGCCCTCGCTGCCGAGAAGACGCCGCTCAGGCTGCCGCTCGGCAACAATGCGATTGATGCGATCCATGCACACCTCGATGCCGCCCGCGCCGAGATGCTCGCGTGGGAGAGGGCCGGCCGGAGCACCGACTTCACGAATGAGGGTCGTAGGCGGCGTCAGGCGCGCCACTGCGCCGTGCGCTCCGGGGAAGCTTCGGCGAGTGCCTTGGTGACGGCTTCGGCATCGCCCTGATGACCGTAGACCGGTGTGCCGGGCTGCTGCCGCCAGGACTCGTCGAGGCCGCCCGCGTCCACAGTGTCGAAGCCCAGCTCGTCGATGAGGTCGCGTACGACCTGCTTGGCCGCAGCGTTGTCACCGGCCACCGGCAGCGCCTGACGCCCGAGGCTGCCCTTCGGCAGGCCGTTGTCGAGGATGTCCTGCGCGTATGTCCCGTTGAACGCCTTGATCAACGGGTGGCCGATCTGTCCCTCGGCCCACTGGCTCTCCGGCAGACCGTCCTCGATCGCGGCGATGCGGCCGTCGCGCTGCTGCGGGTAGTAGTTGCCCGTGTCAATGACCACGACCCCCTCCGCGGCCCCGTCGAGAAACCCGGAGGGCAGGCGGGGGACGGCTTTGACGGGGACGGTGACGACAACGACCTGGGCCCCGCGAGCAGCCTCCGCGGTGGTGACCGGGGTGGCTCCGGTCTCCTCGGCGAGCGCGGTGAGCGTCTGCGGACCGCGAGAATTGGCGATGGAGACGTCATGGCCCAGTGCCGTGAGGCGCCGGGTGAGATTGCCGCCGATGTTGCCCGCTCCGATGATGCCGATCTTCATGGATCCGACCTTCCGATGGTGCCTGCGGTGCATGATGTGCTTTCGCCCCTTCACCAACTACTCACTGCGGGTTCATATTCCGGGCAATGAAAAAACGATTCGCCCGTTCGCCGGGAGGATGGGACCGGACGACTGCGGGCACGTACAGGAAGAGAAACGGAATCACCGAGCCCACCTGGAGGCGGTGCTCATGCTGCATGGCGTCGATGTCAGCTCGTATCAGTCGTCCTTCGGCACGGACGGACTGGACTTCGTCTTCATCAAGGCCACCGAGGGCCGTTCGTACATCAATCCGCATCTGACCTCGCAGGTCAAACGCGCCAGGGACGCAGATTGCGTGGTCGGCTTCTACCACTTTCTCTGGCCGGACGACATCACGGCGCAGGCGGAGTACTTCGTGAGCAAGGCCCCGGAGAAGGCGGGTGATCTGCTCGCCGTGGACTGGGAAGACAATGGCGAGGGCACGCGGGCGAGCAATTCCGAGAAGGACCGCTTCATCCGTGAGCTCAAGCGTCTGAGGCCCCATCACAAGGTTCTGCTGTACTGCAACCGCTACTTCTGGCTGCATCACGACACCACGTCGTATGCGGGGGACGGTCTGTGGATAGCCGACTACGTGAGCGCGGGGGAGCCCAGGATCCAGGCGTCCTGGCGCATTCATCAGTACACCGACCAGCCGCTCGACAAGGACGTCGCCGCTTTCTCCTCGCGGACGGCCATGCGCGACTGGGCCCGGGGGTAGCCGCACGCACGTGCCGTGAGCCGGTGACCGGTCATCGGCGATCGGGCACGCAGCACGTGGCACAGAACTTCGGGCGGGGGCACATAAAAGCGAAATCCGGCCATCTGAAATAATCTGCTTCGAGGCTTCTGTCACCTCTGTGATACCGCAGGGTGGCCGATCAGCCGGACGTGCCCGATCGAAGCGGAGGAGTAATCCATGAAAGCCGCCGTTGTCCGCAGCTTCACCGAGCCGCTGGTGATCGAGGAAAGGCCTGTGCCATCGCCGGCCGGACACCAGGTCCTGGTGCGGATGGAGACCTCCGGGCTGTGCCACACGGATATCCACGCTGCACACGGCGACTGGCCGGTCAAGCCCAGCCCACCGTTCGTTCCGGGCCACGAAGGCATCGGCATCGTCGAAGCGGTCGGCGCACAGGTCACTCATCTTGCGGTGGGGGACCGGGTGGCCATCCCCTGGCTCGGAGAGGCGTGCGGACACTGCGACCACTGCGTCTCCGGCTGGGAGACGCTCTGTCTGAAGCAGCAGAACAGCGGCTACTCCGTGGACGGCAGCCATGCCGAGTATGCACTGGCGCACGGAACGTACGTGGTGCCGGTGCCCGACGGCATCGACCCGTTGGACGCGGCACCGCTGACCTGCGCGGGTGTCACCACGTACAAGGCCGTGAAACTGTCCGGCGCGCGCCCGGGCGCGCGCGTCCTCGTCTCCGGCATCGGCGGCCTGGGCCATCTCGCCCTGCAGTACGCGCGGATCTTCGGCGCCGAGACGATCGCCGTCGACGTCACCGACGAGAAGCTGGCCCTCGCCCGCGAGCTGGGCGCCGACCATGTCATCGACGCCCGGGTCCAGGATGTCGCCGAGGAGGCCCGCCGGCTCGGTGGAGCCGACGCGGCCATCTCTCTGGCCGTGAGCAACGCGTCGTTCAGCGCCGCCTACGGTGCGCTGCGCAGAGGTGGCACGCTCGTCCTGGTGGCGCTCCCCGCCGAAGGCAAGCTGGAACTGCCCGTCTTCGACACGGTACTGAACGGCACGAAGATCGTCGGCTCGATCGTCGGAACCCGTGAGGATCTCGCCGAGGTGTTCCAGCTGCACAGGCTCGGCCGCACACGCGTCGTCCGCGAGAGCCGGGCTCTTGAGAACATCAACGCGTCGATCGACGAAGTGCTGAAGGGCAAGGTGTCGGGTCGTCTCGTCTTCGACATGCGCTGAACCGCACATGCGAGGAGCATGGCGGCGCTCGCCCGCGATGTGGGTCGATACGCGGACGGGCGCCGCCCGGGTTGGGTCAGTACGACCGCAACTCGATGAGGTTGCCCTCGGGGTCGCGCACATGGGTGGTGCGGAACGTGAGGCCTCAGTCCGGCCGGTCGCATGCACCGGCGACCGGTGAAGCGCCATGTTCCAGGCAGTGCGCCAGCCCGGCATCGACATAGGTGACCCGGCAGACGAATATCGAACGGCCCTGAGCGGGTGGTGCCGCGCCCTGCTCCAATTAGCAGGAGAAGACCCATCATTGGTAGAAGCCTAAGATATTGCGATGAGCGAGACCCCGCCCAGCCTCCTGGGACTCACGACCTATCTGTTGTCCAACACAGGCAAGGCTGCGCGGAGTCGGCTGGCAGCGCGGCTGGCCGAGCGCGATCTGCGGCTCTGGCACATGGCGGTGCTGTCGGCGTTGGTCGATTTCGGCCCTCATGTACAGCGGGAGCTGGCGTCACGGCTCGGGATCGACCGGAGCGACTTGGTCAAGATCGTGGACGATCTGGCAGTGGCCGGACTCGTGAACCGGGCTCGCGACACCGCCGACCGCCGCCGCGTGACCGTCACGCCCACCCCGGCGGGCCACGCGATGCTCGCGGACCTGCAGACCGATGCCCTGACTGTGCAGCGGGAACTGCTCGCCCCCCTGACCAGCACCGAACAGGCGCAGCTGGCAGCCCTGTTGAGACAAGTCCACGCCCACGTCCACGAAGGGCTCGAAGGGCCGCGGTCAGGTCGTTGAGCGATTCCCCGAGTTCGGTGCGGCAGACTTTCCCGGGTGACCACAGCCGCGGCTCAGCCGCCGCGTGACCGTGCGTTCGGGCGCGGAAACCCTCATTCCACAGGCCGCGACCGCAACCCCGGCCGAACCGGCGGTGGCTGTACTGACGGCCATGCAGACCGTTTTGGTCCGGGTGGGAGTCCGCCAGGCCGCCGCCGTGCTCCTGGAGGAGAGGGTGCGTGCTACGGGGGACTGCGTGGAGCGCGTGGCGGCAGCGACGACAGTCGCCATGCTGCGCAGCGCGATCGGCCAGGCCGGCTGAACCAAGCAGACGCGCAGGGCGCGGGCCCGACGAAAGGCCTGGGAGGGGGCGCCGCGGATCAGCGCAGTGGGTTGACAGCCCGGACGCACGTGTCCGGATTCTCCCGCCAGTGGTGCCGGCTGTCCTCATAGGACAGAACAGTGGCGAGGGCGTCTTCCAGCCCAAGTCTCCCGGCGAGCTCTCGTACGATCATGACGGCTGCCGCCAGTCCGTCGTATCCCCCTTCGGCGGGGGACCCGGGGTCGGCCGCGCGACGCCCGGCGGCCGTCGTACCTGTGGACTCCACCAGCGGTTGCAGCCACCGGGCCCACCGGCTGTAGGTGCCCTCCTCCGGTTGCTCCGCCGTTCCCAACAGCGACGCCAGTGCCCGAGCCAGACGTTCGCGGTGGCTCGCCGCACGCTCTGACCCACGGATGTTCGGCGATGAAGTGTCCCCAACCGGTCTCCACGTCCAACCAGTCGATCCACCAGGCACCGGCGGGCCGCAGTCCCTCGGTACCCCCGAGGACGTAGGCGTCCCGCACCAGTTCGTACCGTGGCGGGGTGGCTTTTGCCAACAGGGCGGCGTCGTAGAGTCCATGTCCTGTGGGTATGCGTCAGTTACCAGCCACAGCGGCTTCCAGGCCAGTGACAGTTCGGGAGATGCGGCCGGCCCGCGGTACCCAGGACCGTCCGCCAGCGGCTGCAGTTCAGTGAATGCTGCCCGGGCGGGCAGGGTCTCATTGAACACCCCGTCGAGTTGTACGGTGCCGCCGGGCATCCCGGGCGCTGTCCAAGGCAGCAGCACGCAGTGGCCCGGAACCCGGTCATACGTCCAGATGTCCTCCGTCACCCTGCCGGCTACGTCGATCCGGACAGCGTCACGGGCGGCGGCCGCCGCGTCCCGTGCGACCGTGTCGAACAGAGCGGAAGTCCATGGCCCAGCCCTGAGAGCCTGTCGGGTGGCCGGTTGGTTACGCTGCGATGAGGTCCTCGACGGTGCGGGCTCGTGCGGTCTTGCGGTGGGATTCATGGCTCCAC
>NZ_JBEOVN010000239.1:0-9975 GCF_040295565.1 Streptomyces sp. NPDC002785
GCCCATTGTGGGGCCGGACCACCAACGCGGTTGCTCAGCTGGCCTGCGGGTGGGGTTGTTGTGCCGGCTGGGTGGTGGTGAGGGTGCGGCCTACGGATCGTTGGAGTGCGTCGTGGATGCCGTCGGCGTAGAGGAGTCCGCCGAGGTCGGCGCGGGCTTTGGCCAGCGGTGAGTGGGCCTGGAAGGCGAGGGCACCGACGAGGAGGGAGAGTTCGGCGGTCGTGCGGTGGGCGGTGTCGACGGCGTGTGCTTTGACGCCGCGGGACCAGATGTCGCTATGGGGGCTGCCGGCGGCGGTGATGGTGGCGGCGCCGAGGGCGTGCAGGAGGGCGGCGTTGAGTTCGGCGTGCGTGCGGCCGAGGGTGACCAGGGCGTTGTCGCGCAGGCGGCGGATAAGGCGGGTGTTCAGGCGAGCGGTCAGGTTGGCGGTGACGGCGGTGTGGGCTCCGGCCGCAGTTCCCAGCGCGGTGGCGGCGACCAGCGGGCGGAAGTGGGCGAAGTGCCGGCGGAAGACGCGCAGCCCGTCCCCTGTTGTGCTCAGCAGGTCCTGTGGGTGCAGGGGGACGTCGGTGAGGGACAGGTTGCCCCAGGCCCAGCCGCCCAGTCCGGCCGGTGGGATGGTCTGGCGTTGCAGTCCGGGGGTGTTGGCGTCCAGGACGGCCGCGGTCAGCTCTCCGGCGGGGTCCTTGAAGAAGACGACGAAGCCGCTGGCTTCGGTGAGGCGTGAGACCCAGCACTTCTCGCCGTTCAGCAACCAGCCGCCACCGGGGTGTTCGGTGGCCTGTGTGGTGATCTCCTGCAGGCGGCTGCCGCCGTGGCGTTCGGTGGCCGCGATGCCGACCAGATCGCCTGCGGCGAGCCGTGCGGCCCAGTGCCGGCGGACCGGTTCGCAGGCGTGGCGCAGGATCATCCGGCCGTGGCCAGTGCCGACGGTGTCGCGCAGGTCCAGGTCGTAGAAGCCGCAGAGGAAGGCGGTCAGGGCGTCGGTCAGTGCCAGGGCGTGCGGGGCGAGGTCGGGTACGGCGTCGGGCTTCCTGAGGGCGGCGAGGTGGCGGCGCAGGGCGAGCAGGTCGGTGCTCGTGGGCGGGCCGGTGTGGGTGGTGAGGGCCTGGACGAGGTGGGTTTCCAGGGTGCGCAGTTCGTCGAGCTCGCGCTCACCCAGCCCTGGCAGGGCCGGTTGGAGGGGAGCAATCCAGGTGGTGACGCAGAGAGGTTGCATGGTGTGTTCCCTCACGGGTCAGCAGGTCGTGGCGGGGTGGGGGCGGGCCGGGGAGCCGTACACGGTGGTGCCAGGGGCGACGTTGCGGGTGACGACGGATCCGGAGCCGACCAGGGCGTGTTCGCCGACGGTGATGCCGGCCAGGACGGTCGAGCCGGAGCCGACCTTGCAGCCGGTCTCGAAGCGCGGCGGCAGGAGGGTGGGGATGCGGTCCGGCTCGCGCCAGATCAGGTGCTTGTCGTTGACGGTGCGGATGCCCGCCCCGAGGAAAACATCGTCCCCGAGCACGGTTTCGGAGGTGAGGTGGGAGAGGGGAGAGCAGCGGACGCGGTCGCCGAAGTGGCAGGCGCGTTCGATGACGAGGAAGTGGCCCAGGACGCTGTCAGCGCCCAAGTGGCTGTGGCTGCGGATCAGGGTGTGGTGTCCGACGGCGGTGTTGTCGCCGATCCGGGTGCCGGCGTAGACGACTGTGCCGGAGCGCAGGGTGGCCCCGTCGCCGATGTGGGTGTCCGTGCCGGTGCCGGGGTAGGTGTGGCCGACCGCGTAGCCGGTTTCCGGTTTGCCGATGACGACGTGGTCCTCGATGCGGACGCCGTCGCCGATGCGGGTGCCGCCGTGCAGGATCGTGAAGGCGCCGATGACGGCGTGGTCACCGATCCGGACCGGGCGCAGGGTGCCCTGCTCGTCGGCCGGCTCGATCAGGGTGTGGGGGCTGATGCGGCAGCCGGTACCGATCTCCAGTAGTCCCAGGGACAGTAACTGGGAAAGGGCGGCGGTGGGGAGGGTGGGAAAGAGGGGTGTCCCCATGACGGGGCCTCCGTTCGAGGGTGAGGGTGTGCCGAAGCACCGACGGAGCATTAGAACTAGGACTATCGTCGACACCGGCAAGAGTGTCGTCAATAGGGCTAGGACTATCGCGTGAGGTTGTCCGAATCCGCATGAAACAGGAGGTACGGATGAGCAGTCCCGCCTACCGGCAGATGGCCGCTGAGCTGCGCGGCGCCATCGAGGACGGGACCTACCCCGCGGGCGGCACCCTGCCGAAACTCGTCGACCTCGCCCAGCGGTACGAAGTGGCCAAGCAGACCGCGCGCGAAGCCCTCGCCGAACTCGAGGCCGAGGGCCTCATCGACGTCACCCGCCGCAGGGGCACCATCGTCCGTCCCCGCCCGGTCCGCCGGCGCCTCACCCGCAGCCGCCAGGTCTACCGCGACGAACGCGGTTACTACTTCGACCCCGCCGCACAGCCATGGACCGCTCTGGAACCCCCCACCATCACCTGGGCACCCGCCCCCCGCGACATCGCCACCCTGCTCGGGCTTCCCGAAGGGCAAGAAGGGGAGGACGTCCTGGTGCGCGACCGCCTCATGGGCGATGCCGCCACCCACACCCCCCTGCAGCTGGCGACCAGCTACCTGCCCGCCCCCCTGGCCCGCGGTACCCGCCTCGCCGAGAAAGACACAGGCCCCGGCGGCATCTACGACCTGCTCGAACACATGGGCCACGCCCCCCTGTCATGGGAAGAGGCCGTCAGCGCCCGCATGCCCACCCCCACCGAGAGCGAATGCCTACACCTTCCCAAAGGCGTCCCGCTGCTCCGTATCCTGCGCACCACCACAGGCCCCGACAACGCCGTGCTGGAAATCAACGACACCCGCATGTCCGCCGAAACTTTCGAAATCGGCTATGGCCTCACCCGGCACACCAGCGCACAACAGACCTGACCCGCACGACCCACAGCCGGCCAGCACGTACGCGGCGTCTCGTACGACGCTGTGCCCGCCGAGTACCTGGAGCGCCTTCCGTAGTGGAGCAGATGCTGGGGTCGCGCCGCCCGTCCGGCTGGGTGCCGGTCAAGGCTGGCAGCCGCGGACCGGGGCGGAGAGTCCTGCACGCCATCGACTGCAAGGAAGCGACACCGGGAGCGCCAGTCCTCAGCCTGGGCGGCCCTGGACGCGGCGCGGCAGCCGGACTGGCCCCGATGCTGAACGGCTTTGGTGAGGGTTAGGACGGTCCGAGATTGGTCGGGCTTTCGTGGCTCTTGGGTGCTGCAGCCTGTTCAGGCGGGGTGCGTGAAGTGATCAGCCGGGTGGTCAGCTCGACCGTCGCGAGGTACCACCAAAAGATCCAGTCGAGGAACGCGTCGTCGTAGTCACCGTGCTGCCCGGCGTTGCGGTGGCGCAGGTCGTACCGGTTGGCGATCTCGAACAGGGCCCCTTCGTCCTTTCCGAGGTGCTCCTTGATCAGGGTGCGGCGCTCCTCCAGGACCCGCGCGAGGGCGACGATCGCCGACCGCTTGTTCTCGGTCGACGTGTCGCGTCTGCGGAAGAGCGCGATGGCGTGGTCGACGTCGCCGAGGATGCCGGGGGCGCTGTCGTTGAGGGTGCGGTGAAGCAACTCGCTGCGTGCGTCGTCGGTGACGGCGACCAGGCGCCCGAGTTCCTCGCCCTCCGAGGCCAGCTCGTACTCGATGCCGGCCTCGCCCAGCAGCCGGTTGACCTTCCACCGGTACAGGATGCGGGCCGGGCCGTGATGGAACTCCTGGTGGTGCCAGCCGCAGCCGCTATAGGGGTGGTGCCATCGTGTGCGGGGTCGGCTGACCAGGTCGTGGAAGACTTCGATGATGCCGTAGAAGGTGTCTTCGTCCCAGGTTTCCCAGCTCAGGGGCCACAGACCGGAAATGCCCAGGCGGTCCTCGATAATCTCGGAGGCGTCGGGTAGGTCGTCGTGGTCGTCGACGCAGTACGCTCCGAACGCCTCGGCCAGGTAGCCGTTGTCGACGAACGTACTGATGAGGCGGGCGAAGTTCTTGCGGGGGTTTTGTTCTGCGCGGCCGTCCCGGGAGGCTCCCTGGCCATTCCGGTGGGGCCAGTACGGGCGTGGCACTGCCGCGTGCTGGAGCTCGGAGGCACGTCCGAGGAGCTCCCGGAGCCAGGCGCGCTGCTGGTCCTTCTCGGGTTTTTGGGCGGCGCCCCAGCGGCTGGCTGTGCTGGCCCAGGGATCGCCTGTCGGATCCGTGGCTGCGGGTATCTCTGCGAAGTCCGCGGCGGGCGTGCTGCCGACGAGGGCTTCGGTCAGAAGCCATATGACGCGCTCGTCCCAGGAGCGGTCCGCAGCGCGAAGGGCATGCTCCCCTTCGGCCACGAACAGCGGCGTGGGCCAAAGCAGTTCGTAGTTACTCAAGTCCAGACTCACCACCTCATCATCACCCGTCTGGTAGATAATGCGGGCCCGGTCGTCGGACTGGCACCACGTGCACGAACTTCCAGCCCGCAGATCCGCGAGCGAGCGCGGACAGACCGGTCCAGGCTCGTGGGCTGTTCGAGGCGCGGTCCCTACAGGCCGAAGTCCAGGTTCAGCACGTCGTTGATCTGGACTTCCTGTAGAGAACCGGCGCGGCGGCCGCCGTCCTGGAAGTACACCTCGCGGAGCGCGTCGGCGGCGAGCTCGCGCAGCCGGTCTTCGCCTGCGCCCTGCTGCTGGGCGTCGAAGAGGCGGCCCGCATGCTGAGGTGGAAGGGCCACGGTGAGGTGTCGGATGCGGTCCTCGTCCGTCGTGCCCATCGGTGCCCCGGCGTAGCCGAGGCGGGCGTGGACGTCGATGACGATGCCGCTGGTCGTCGCCGCTTTCTGTCTGGCCTTGGCCCTGATCTGTGGCTGCCACCGCCTCTTGACCTCGCTGTCCAGCCGGGCGGCGAGGTCCGGGCGGGGCTTCTTGATCTGGTCCTTCACGTACCGCTCGACGGTGCGCTGGGAGACCCGCAGCTTCTGGGCCACCGCCTTGGTGCCGCCCAGCTGCTTGACCAGGTAGCGCATCTGCGCGCCGGCTGACTTCGGCGCTGGGCGGGTGAATGCCTTCTGCACCGCCTTGTCGAGGCCCTCCCCGAATTCCTTGCTGCTCATCGCCTACCTACTCCCCGTCGTCCTTGTTGGTGACGATGCCGTCCTTGATGTAGCGGGCGAGGTTGAGCTCGGGGGCCTTGTACTGCTCCCGGACGCCCTCTCCCCACAGCACGCTCTGCGTTCCCTCGTGCTTCACCAGACCCGGGTTGACCCCGAGCTTGAAGCCGCCCGGCAGCGGCTTGCCCTCTCGGTAGGGCAGGAAGTCCAGCGGCGATTGACCGTCGACCGCGTAGACGACGCAGTCGGAGTTGACCGCGACCGGGTACTGACCGGTGAACGCCGCGTGCTTGACGAGCTTGCGGTGAAGGTTGATCCGGACGCGAGAGATGACCGCGGCGCGGATATCGGGCCGCCAGGTGGGCCGGGACAGCGCCCGCCACGGCTCGCCGGGGTTCCATCCCTCGCCGCGGGGCCGCTCGCGCAGCTTGCCCAGGCCGCCCTTCACCGTCGCCTTGACCGCCGAGACGACGAGTCCCAGCTCCGGGTCGCGGCTCTTGTAGCCGTCCATCGCCGTCAAAAAGTCCTGCGGCGACAGGTCTGCGTCGACACCGAGGTCGGCCATCGTGGTCAGGTAGGCGTCGCGCAGCCGGTTGTACCAGCCGTCCAGGTAACGGCCGTTCTCGTAGCGGACGTACGCCTCGGTCGGCGCGACGTCGTACCCGAGTTCCACCGCGTAGGCGACGGTTGGTGTCGCGTACCAGGCCGGCCCCTCCGGGCGCTCGCCCTTCGGCGTGAACGGGCCGGGCAGCATTCCGCCGTCCAGCTCTGCCCATTCCTTGCCTACCTTCACTCGGGACAGGTCGACGTGGCTCAGGTCGACCAACCAGCTTCCCGGGAGCTTCGGGTCGAACACTGGGTTCTTGATGTGCGTCGGCTCACCGAGGCCGACGTTCAGCCCGTTCGCTCCGGCGGCGAACGCCATGTTGACGTCCAGGCCCACGAGGTTGCGGCGCAAACATTCGTCATCGGTGAGCGGCCTCGCCCAGTCGTACGCCTCCTCGAACAGCTTCTCCGCCGGACCGCGGACGTGGAAGCGCGGCAGGTTCTTGAGTAGCGGGTGCCCGTCCGGCGCCTCGCACGGCGCGCAGTCGACCGGCTCCTTGCCCAGCGAGCCGGGGTTGTGCTCGGAGTGCCGCTTGCCCTCGTCGTCCAATTCGGAGGCGCGGGTCGCCGGGTGCAGCGCGGTCATCAGCTCCAAGCCGGTCACGGCCGTGGAACCGCGCGGCGTCATCACCCGCGACGCGTATACACCCAGCACCCGGGCGAGCTCCGCCGGCGGAAGCTGCGCGGCGGTGCCCCAGTGCCGGATGTCCAGCGCGTTCCACGACGGGATGCACAGCTGCACGCACTGGCAGTCCGAACCCTTCGCGGGGCGGTAGATCCTCGCCCACGGCCCGAACCCGCGCTTCGTCAACTGCCACTGCGCACGCGTCAGCTGCTTGATGACCTTGTGGCCCTCCGGGATCCGCCCGGCGCGCGTCTCCTCCTCCGTGAGGGTGACGGGCAGGCCATAGCGCTCAAGGGCGGCTTCGGTGAGTACGATCAGCGGGTCAGCCGGCTTGCCCGGACCGGACATCTTCGGCTGACCGAGCTTCGCCTCCTTGAGGATCCAGTCCACCAGGGACGGCAGGCTCTTGGCAGGCACGTCCAGGACCAGGCCGCCGACGCAGTACGCCAGCACCTTCCCATCCTCGACATCCACGACCGCCAGTGGACCGTTCTCGAACCGCGGGTCCATCTCGCCCGCCGGGGCTGCGCCAGGGCGGCGCGCCGTCGAGGATGTCTGCCTGGTGGTGCGCGTCGGACGCGGCGCGACCGCCGGAGCAGCGGCAACGGGAGTCGGGGCAGGGGTCTGAGTGTTCTCGGTTGCAGTCATTTCCGTGGCCTGGGGCGCCGGACCGGTGGACTGTGGCCGTGCTTCCGCCGGGGCGGGCACAGAGGTGAACGTGGCCGGGACGGCAGCGTCCTGGTCGGGGACGTTCGTGTCGGCCGGGGCGGGGTAGAGCTCCGCGAGCTTGTCCAGCAGCCGCGCGTACGCGTCGCGCTCCGGCGGGCGGGGCTCGGTCTTGCCGGACTCCCACCCACTGACCGTGGCCCGGCGTACCTTCAGGGTGGTGGCCACCTCATCGATCGTCAGGCCGTGCGCGGCACGCAGGCGCTTGCGCTCCGCCGGGGGTGGCAGTGTGGCGCGGGACGCGAGCAGGGCGTCGACCGCATCGAACAACTCGGACATGGAGCACCTCCTGATCCACAACCTACCCCACGAAGCGTACATGTTGCGTACGTTTGCCGTACGAAGTGCGTTCGGTAGTGGAGGTGTGCACACCTCCGTGAGGTGGCATGTGTCCCGCGCCAACGAACCTTGAGCGCGTGCCATCGAAGTTTGAGCAGAGACGAACGGCACGCGGTCAGCGCCACTTCATCAGGAAGTGCAGCAGCCAACGAGCATGAGCAGTGCCGTCCGCTGATCTATCTGCCCGTTCATCCGTTGGGTCCTCCCTGCGCCTGTGTTGCCATCGCTGCCACCGGCAGATCTACCGTGGCACACCCGAACCGGATGATGACCGGTGCGCGGTGCACGCCACGTAGTGAGCTCAGCTCAGCTGCGTTGCGGGGTGTGGCGGGTGGTGGGGTCGATGCGGCTGAGCGCCCAGCGGATGAGGTCCTTGCTGAGGGTGAGGTCAGGGTTCTCGGCGAGTGCGTCGTGGAGGAGGAGGGTGATTCTTGCCCAGTTCCGGAACGATCCGTGGCCGGCCATGTCGTCGGTGTACAAGACCAGTTCGGGCTGTGCACCGGCCCAGATCCGTTGGTAGGCGGGGATGATGGACTGGACTTCGGTCGGCGTGAGGGGGCTGAACTGGTACCAGTCGAGGATTCGGGAGTGCAGGGCCGGGTTGTTAAGGATCTTCTGCCGGGCGTTGCCGCTGCCGACGAGGATGATGGCGGCGCGGCGGGCGTCGTCGCCCCACAGCATGCGGAAGTACTCCAGTGCCTTCGCGCCGAGCCCTTGCACTTCATCGATGAGCAGGACGTGTGGCTTTGCTTCGAGTGCGTCCTGGATGTGCTGGTCGCAGGGGCCGACGGCCTGTGGCGGTTCTCCTGGCAGGTCGAGGCGCCGCCAGAGCTGGGTTCGGATTTCGTTCATGTTGGCGCCGTTGTTGTAGCGCAGCCGGACGGTGGTTTCGGGGGCGCGGCGGCGTAGGACGGTGTGGACGGCGAAGGTTTTTCCGAGGCCCACGTGTCCGTGGATGCAGACCATGGCGTTGTGTTTGATGGCCTTGAGGATCCGGGCTTCGGTTTCTGCTACGGCTTTGGTGGCCATGGCGTTGGCTCCGGTGAGACCCAGGTAGTGGTCCTGGCTGGGCGGCGGAAGCTGGCTGGGGCGAGGCGAAGTGGTGGGGGTGGTGTTCACGGCTGGTCCTTGGGGGGTGTCGGCGGCCGGGGTGGCGGGGCGGTGTCAGGGTTGAGGGGCAGGGTCCATCCGGCGTCGGGTTCGGGTAGCTGGATGAGGTCGGGCAGTGCCTCTGCTGCCGGGTTGAAGCCGTCGAGGGCCCGCAGGTGCTCGAGGGCTTCTTCCTCGGGCATGACGTCCAGGGGTACGGGTGGGGCAGGGTGGGTTGCGGCCGCGTAGCGGGTGTTGCGGTTCTTCTCGGCCTCCTTCAACTGGGCGCGCAGGCGGTCGGCTTCGCGTCGCCTGGCTCGTTTGAGGCTGAGGGTCTGCTCCCGGGTCGCCTGTCGGGCCATGACGGCGGCGCCGAGATGGCGGCCGGTTTGCGGGTCGTAGAGCTCGACGCGGTGATCGTGGTGCGGGAGGTAGCGCAGGTTGACCTTTTCGCCGACGCGGCCGTGCATCCAGTCGCCGATGTAGTTGCGTTTGCGCCAGCGGACACCGCCGTTGTTGATGGTCAGGGGCTTGCCGTGGCGCTCCAGGGTGTAGGTGTGGAGGTCTTCGGCCGTGACGGTTTCGATGAGCGCGGGGTCGGCGTCCCATGCTTGGCGGGGGGTCTGGCCTTCCAGGCGCCTGGGGGTGCTTTCGTGGTTCCAGCGGTGGACCCATTCCAGGACCAGGCCGACGAACGCTTCGAAGTGGAGCAGTGGCTGGTCGGGGTCGACGGGTTTGCCACCGTGGAGGGTGGGGGCGTGGGTGTAGCCGGGCATGCCTGCGAACAGGGTCTTTTTGATGGCGCCGTTGACTGCTTCGACGTTGCCTTTGCCCTCGGGGGTGAAGGGTGGCAGGGCGATGATTTCGGTTCCCAGGACGCCGAGTGCTTCCTTGACTGTGGCGCACAGGAATTCTTTCCCGCCGTCGACGCGTAGGTATGTGGGGATGCCGCCGAACGGTCCGTGGTGTTCGTCGATGAGGATGGCGTCGCGGATGGCGACGAGGACGCCTTCGCGGCTGGGGCGTTGTGGGCTGATGGCGAGGCCGCAGATGGCTGAGGTGGCGCAGTCGACGAAGAAGGTGATCCATGGTTTGCGGGTGTGGCCTTCGATGCGGACTTTGACGCTGGCTTCGACGTGGTCGGTTTCCCAGGCGTAGTTGCGGTGGTGGCGGTCGCGTTCGCCTGCTATGTCGAAGCGTCGTCGGGCCTTTTCTCCGCCGCGGAGGCCGGCTCGTACTCCGGGTGTGAGGGCTCTGTTCGTGGCGCGGTGGAAGGTGGGCAGGGAGGGGACGGGGTGGCCCGCGGTGCGTAGTTCCCTCCATGCGGCGGTGGCGTTGCCGCGCCAGCGGGCTACCGCGTCGAGCATGAGTGGGGTGAGGGTGAAGCAGGGTCGGTCTTGGGGTTGGTAGGTGCCGTTGTTGGCGCGGGCGTTGGCGAGCCAGCGGTCGACGGTGCGGGGGTCGACGCCGAA
>NZ_JBEOVN010000240.1:0-9883 GCF_040295565.1 Streptomyces sp. NPDC002785
GACATCGACCACCGCACCCACAGGACCACCGTCCACATCGAGATCAGCACGTTGCCAAGCCCGTCAGATGGCTAACCGAACGGCATTGGTCCTAGTCCCTGCGCCCGAATCAGCACCGTCCACAGGCCGATACGGCGTCCCCGCGCCGCCGGTACGGTGAGGCCATGAGTCATCGCCCACAGTCGGGCCTCGCAGTGGTGAGTGCCGCACTGCTCGCCATGAGCCGGCATCTCGAAGTGCGTGATGTCCTGAAGACGATCGTCGCCTCGGCCCGCCGGCTGCTGGACGCCGAGTACGCCGCCCTGGGCGTCCCCGACGATCACGGCGGCTTCGCCCAGTTCGTCGTCGACGGTGTCGACGAAGAGCAGTGGAAGGCCATCGGTCCCCTGCCCCGGCAGCACGGCGTCCTCGCCGCGATGCTCCACAAGGCGAAGCCCGAGCGCCTTGCCGACGTCCGCAAGGACCCGCGCTTCGAGGGCTGGCCCGCCGCCCACCCCGACATGTCCGACTTCCTCGGCCTGCCCATCAGGGACGGTGACGAGATCATCGGCGCGCTCTTCCTCGCCAACAAGCGCTGCCCCAAACCCGAGGGCAGCTGCGGCTTCACCGCCGAGGACGAGGAACTGCTGTCGATCCTCGCGCAGCATGCGGCGATCGCCCTCACCAACGCCCGGCTGTACGAACGCAGTCGTGAGCTCACCATCGCCGAGGAGCGTTCCCGGCTCGCCCATGAGCTGCACGACGCGGTCAGCCAGAAGCTGTTCTCGCTGCGGCTGACGGTTCAGGCCGCCACCGCCCTGGTCGACCGCGACCCGGCCCGCGCCAAGGGCGAACTCCACCAGGTCGCCGCGCTCGCCGCGGAAGCTGTGGACGAGCTGCGCGCCGCCGTCATCGAACTGCGCCCGGCCGCGCTCGACGAGGACGGCCTCATCGCCACACTCCGTACCCAGATCCAGGTCCTGGACCGTGCGCACGCGGCCCGGGTCACCTTCGAGAGCCTGGGTGTACGGGCCCTGCCCGCCGCCCAGGAAGAAGCGTTGCTCAGGGTCTCCCAGGAAGCCCTGCACAACGCACTGCGTCACTCGGGCGCCGAGCACGTCGACGTCACCCTGACCCGGCACGGCAGCAGCACGCTGCTGCGGATCACCGACGACGGCAGCGGCTTCGAACCCACGGCGACCAGGCAGGCAGGCCGCCACCTGGGCCTGGTATCGATGCGGGACCGCGCAAGCGGTGTCGGCGGAAGTCTCACCATTGAATCGGCGCCCGGCAAGGGCACCACGATCAAGATGGAGGTACCCGGTGGCTGACAAGATCATCAGGGTGCTGCTGGTCGACGACCACCAGGTGGTCCGCCGCGGTCTGCGTACGTTCCTGGAGATTCAGGACGACATAGAAGTGGTCGGCGAGGCGTCCGACGGCGCCGAGGGGGTGGCCAGGACCGAGGAGCTCCGCCCGGACGTCGTCCTGATGGACATCAAGATGCCCGGCACCGACGGGATCGAGGCCCTGCGCAAGCTCCGCGAGATGGGGAATCCGGCCAAGGTACTCATCGTCACCAGCTTCACCGAGCAGCGCACCGTGGTCCCCGCTCTGCGAGCCGGAGTCTCCGGTTACGTATACAAGGACGTCGATCCGGAAGCCCTGGCCGGCGCCATCCGCTCGGTGCACGCGGGCCACGTCCTGCTCCAGCCGGAGGTCGCGGGAGCCCTGCTCGCCCAGGACGACACGGGCAGCGGTACGGGCCGGGGGAGCACCCTCACCGAACGGGAGCGGGAAGTACTGGGCCTGATCGCCGACGGCCGATCCAACCGCGAGATCGCGCGAGCACTGATCCTCTCCGAGAAGACCGTCAAGACACACGTCTCGAACATTCTGATGAAGCTGGATCTCTCGGACCGGACCCAGGCGGCCCTCTGGGCCGTCCGGCATGGGGCGGCGGGCTGACCGGCACCGAAGCGGACCGTCTTTCTCCGGACCGAGATTCATACTGTCGGGTGTATGTCACCCGGACGGCGCAACCTGCTCGCCCCCGAGGCGTTCTCCAGGGTGCTGCGGCGGCTGGCCGCAGCCACGCTAGGAGGATCCTGAAGTGAAGAACCTGAAGAAGGCCGCAGCCGTCACCATGATCGCCGGTGGAATCATCGCCGCCGGTGCCGGCGCGGCCTCCGCCACCGGCCACGGCGCCGGCGCCCACGGCGCCGCGACCCACTCCCCGGGCGTGGCCAGCGGCAACGTCGTCCAGGTCCCCGTGCACATCCCGGTGAACGTGGTCGGCAACACCGTCAACGTGATCGGCCTGCTCAACCCGGCCTTCGGCAACTTCGGCCTGAACGGCTGACCGACCTCACGGTCCTGTGTCGCCGGCCGGGCGCATCGAGCCCGTCCGGCGACATCCGAAGCCCGCCCCGGCACGCCCAAGCCCGTCCACGAGGCACCTCCCACACCCTTCAGACCGACCGGCACATGGGGGGCGGCGTCGCGGGGCCGGTCACGCACATCTGCGGCATCGTCGTCAGGCCACAACGCTCCGTGTTGCCCTCACACTCGTCCTGCAGCTGCACGCACCCGGCGTCGCGGGGCTGGGCAACAGCCGCCCTCCCCGCCCGGCCGCCCAAGGCCTACCGCTCCCGCTCCTCCACATACGCGTTGTACGCGGCAACCTGCGCCCGCCGAGCCACCCGCTCCACCGGCCTCAGCGCCTCCCCCCGAGCCGCGATCTCCGACGCGCTCACCGCCCCGCCGTGCCCGTTCTCGTACGCCACCGAGATCAACAGCCCGACCCGCTGCGCCAGCTCCAGCACCCGCATCGCCCGCGGCGGATACCCCGGAGCCAGCACCTCACGCCCCCGCTCCGCCCGCGCCCGGTACGCATCCACCGCTGCCTCCGCCACCGGCCCGGAACCGGCCACATCCAACCGCGACAGCACCGCCGTCGCATCCCGCAACGCCTCGGCGAGCTCCCGCTCCGCCTCACCCAGCGACGGCACATCGGCCGGCGGCGCCTCCCGTACCGGCAGACAACGCCACACCACCTCGACGTGCAGATCCCCGTCCGGCCCCACCTCACGCACCTCGGGAACCAGCCCGTACGGCGCACCGAACGCGACCACCGCCTCCTCGGCCTCCAACGCCCGCGCATTGAAGTCCGGCGGACCGCTGAGCCCCAGCGGATGCCCGGGCGCCGGCAGCGCGACCCGGAAACCGGTCACCCCCAGACTCCGCAACCGCCCGAGCGCCAGCGTGAGCCCGACCGGCCCGGACTCACCCGGCAGTCCCTCGACGCGGTGCACCGCGTCCTCCCCGACAATGGCGAGCGCCGCGTCGTCCGGCGACACAAGTCCGGCCAGAAGCGCGTTTCCCCAAGCGGCCAGCAGTCCTGAGCGTGGTTCCGAAAGCATGGGAACAGCCTAGGGAACGACCCCGAGGCCTGTCGTCACACGGGCCCAGCGCCTGGAGCTCTCCTGCGGTGGCGTAGATTTCCCTGGGAGCTGTGCCCACAGGCACGCGACGATCTCGACACTGCATGGGGAGACAACGCGCCATGAGCGAAGTACTGGAGCTGGTGGACGTATCCGTGGTCCGCGACGGACGCGCTCTGGTGGACGCCGTCTCCTGGCAGGTCAAGGAGGGGGAGCGCTGGGTCATCCTCGGCCCGAACGGCGCCGGCAAGACCACCCTCCTCAACATCGCGTCCAGCTACCTCTTCCCGAGCACCGGCACCGCCAAGATCCTCGGCGAGCAGCTCGGCGGCGTCGGCACCGATGTCTTCGAACTCCGCCCCCGCATCGGTATCGCGGGCATCGCCATGGCCGAGAAGCTGCCCCGGCGCCAGACCGTTCTGCAGACGGTGCTCACCGCTGCCTATGGCATGACCGCCACCTGGCACGAGAACTACGAAGCCGTCGACGAGGAGCGTGCCCGCGCCTTCCTCGACCGGCTCGGCATGACCGAGTACCTCGACCGCGAGTTCGGCACCCTGTCCGAGGGCGAGCGCAAGCGCACCCTGATCGCCCGCGCCATGATGACCGACCCCGAGCTGCTGCTCCTCGACGAGCCCGCCGCGGGTCTCGACCTCGGTGGCCGCGAGGACCTGGTCCGCCGCCTCGGCCGACTGGCCCGCGACCCGTACGCCCCCTCCATGATCATGGTCACCCACCATGTCGAGGAGATCGCCCCCGGCTTCACCCACGTCCTGATGATCCGCCAGGGCAAGGTGCTCGCCGCGGGCCCCATGGAGACCGAACTCAGCTCCCGCAACCTCTCCCTCTGCTTCGGCCTGCCGCTCGTCGTCGAGCACACCGGCGACCGCTACACGGCCCGCGGACTGCCGCTCTCGTAGGCGCAGCCGAACGACAGTCTCCGGACGCAACGGCGCAGCCGCCCGCCCGCGCCCTGTCCGCGAGGGCACCCGCAGTCCTACCATGACCACGTGGACATCGATGCGTGGGTGTGGTGGCTGATCGGCGCGGTGGGACTGGGCATCCCGCTCGTCCTGACCGCGATGCCCGAGTTCGGCATGTTCGCCGTCGGAGCAGTCGCCGCGGCGGTCGTCGCGGCACTCGGCGGCGGCATGGTGGCCCAAGTACTTGTATTCGTCGCGGTCTCCGTGGCCCTCATCGCCGTGGTCCGCCCGATCGCCGCCAGGCACCGTGCCGACCGGCCCCAACTCGCCACCGGCATCGATGCGCTGAAAGGCCGTCAGGCCGTCGTCCTGGAACGGGTCGACGGCAGCGGGGGCCGGATCAAGCTGGCCGGAGAGATCTGGTCCGCCCGCGCACTCGACGAGGACCAGAGCTTCGATCCGGGCCAACAGGTCGATGTCGTCGACATCGACGGAGCCACGGCGGTCGTCATGTGACCGAACTACCCACACAGCAGAGCGCGTTCTGTCAGACTCGATGTCGATCATCATGAGACCGGGGCCGTCGAGGCATACGGCCCCTCCCGGGATCTCGACCTCGAACACCGCGATCCGTCAGCAACCGAAGGGCAACGAGGAACACGATGCAACCGATCATCATCGTCCTGATCATTCTGGTGGTGCTCGTCTTCATCGCCCTGATCAAGACGATCCAGGTCATCCCGCAGGCCAGCGCCGCCATTGTGGAGCGCTTCGGCCGCTACACCCGCACGCTCAACGCCGGCCTGAACATCGTCGTTCCATTCATCGACACCATCCGCAACCGGATCGACCTCCGTGAACAGGTCGTGCCGTTCCCGCCCCAGCCGGTGATCACCCAGGACAACCTGGTCGTCAACATCGACACCGTCATCTACTACCAGGTGACCGACGCAAGGGCCGCGACCTACGAAGTCGCCAGCTACATCCAGGCGATCGAGCAGCTCACCGTCACCACCCTTCGCAACATCATCGGTGGCATGGACCTGGAGCGGACCCTGACCTCCCGCGAGGAGATCAACGCCGCCCTCCGCGGAGTCCTCGACGAGGCCACCGGCAAGTGGGGCATCCGCGTCAACCGCGTCGAGCTCAAGGCGATCGAACCGCCCACTTCCATCCAGGACTCGATGGAGAAGCAGATGCGCGCCGACCGCGACAAGCGCGCCGCGATCCTCCAGGCCGAAGGAACCCGCCAGTCCGCGATCCTCACCGCCGAGGGCGAGAAGCAGTCCGCGATCCTGCGCGCCGAAGGTGAGGCCAAGGCCTCAGCCCTGCGCGCCGAGGGCGAGGCCCAGGCCATCCGCACGGTCTTCGAGTCCATCCACGCCGGCGACCCGGACCAGAAGCTTCTCTCGTACCAGTACCTCCAGATGCTCCCGAAGATCGCCGAGGGCGATGCCAACAAGCTCTGGATCGTGCCCAGCGAGATCGGCGACGCCCTCAAGGGCCTCAGCGGAGCCTTTGGCAACCTCGGCAACGGTGTCCCCGGATTCGACACCGGCAAGGAACGCCGAGAGCAACCCCCGGTCGACTGACGCGTACACGCCCTCGTGCATGATCAGTGCACCAAGCACCGATCATGCACGGGGGATTAGCCATGACCACCTGGGAGATGCTCGCCGTCTTCGTCGCGGGCACCAGCGCGGGCACGATCAACACGATCGTCGGATCGGGAACGCTGATCACCTTCCCGGTGCTGCTCGCCACCGGTCTGCCCCCGGTCACCGCCACCGTCTCCAACGCCCTCGGTCTGATCCCCGGTTCCATCAGCGGCGCCATCGGCTACCGCAAGGAACTCACAGGACAGTCTCGCCGCGTACTCAAGCTCGCCATCGGCGCCCTGATCGGCGGCCTCACCGGCGCCACCCTCCTGCTGGCCCTGCCCTCCACGGCCTTCGAGACGATCGTGCCGATCCTGGTGACCCTGGCCCTCGTCCTGGTCATCCTGCAACCCCGCATCAGCAAAGCCGTCCAGCGCCGACGCGAACACACCAGCACCCCCGCCCGCCACGACGGCGGCCCACTCCTCTTCGTCGGACTGATGCTCGCCAGCGTCTACGGCGGCTACTTCACCGCCGCCCAGGGGATCATCTACCTCTCCCTGATGGGCATGCTGCTCGACGACACGATGCAGCGCCTCAACGCCGTCAAGAACGTCCTGGCCGCCGTCGTCAACAGCATCGCCGCGCTCTTCTTCCTCTTCGTCGCGGACTTCAACTGGACGGCCGTCGTACTGATCGCCGTCGGCTCCGCACTCGGCGGCCAGATCGGCGCCAAGATCGGCCGCCGCCTCAGCCCCACCGTCCTGCGCATACTCATCGTCGCGGTCGGCACGGTCGCCATCGTCCAGCTGCTGCTCCGCTGACACACGGATGCCCGCCCTCCAAGGAGTCGGGCATCCGATACGACAACATGCGTACGCCGACTGCGCCGACTACGCCGCGGTGCGGTCCAGCCACTCCGGCAGCGCCGACCGCTCACCGGCCCCCAGGGCCAGCAGCATCGCCTCCGCCGGCGACGGTACGAACGGCTGCCGCAGCAGCGGCATCCCCGCCTGCTCCGGTGTCCGGGCCGCCTTGCGGTGATTGTCCTCGGCGCAGGACGCCACCGTGTTCAGCCAGGTGTCCTGACCGCCCTGGGCGCGCGGCACCACATGGTCGACGGTGCTCGCCCGTCGCCCGCAGTACGCGCACCGGTGCTGGTCCCGTATCAGCACGCCCCTTCTGGACCATGGAGCCTGTCTTCGGAACGGCACCCGTACGTACCGGCAGAGCCTGATCACCCGGGGTACCGGAATGTCCACGGCGGCGCCACGCATACGGAGATCGGGGTGCGACTGCTCGACGACAGCCTTGTCCTGCAGAATCAGCACCACCGCACGGTTCAGCGTCACCGTCGACAGCGGCTCGAAGCTCGCGTTCAGCACCAGCGTGTCCCGCATCTCGCCCACCTCCCGTGTGCCGCCCGCCCGCTGGCAGGCCCGGATCAACTCTGGCTGGACAGGCCGTGATGGACAACGCAATAAAAAATGCCCTGCCCTGATCTCTCCAGGACCAGGGCAGGGCAAACAGCAGGGGAACTCTCGGTTCACCGTGTACTAGGCGGGACCCGTGTACTCACCGATCAGCTGAGCACGGCCCAGCGTGTGGAACCGCAGATTGAATCCGACGACCGCGGGCGACACATCGCTGTCGACACCCAGCTTCTCGCTGTCCACCGCGTACACGGTGAAGACATAGCGGTGGTTCTCACCGGCCGGCGGCGCGGCGCCGCCGAAGTCCTTCGACCCGTAGTCGTTACGGACCTGTACGGCACCGGCCGGCAGCCCCTCGAACCTTCCGCTGCCCGCACCGGCCGGCAGCTCCGTGACCGACGCCGGGATGTCGAAGAGTACCCAGTGCCAGAATCCGCTGCCTGTAGGAGCATCGGGATCGAAGCAGGTCACGGCGAAACTCTTGGTCCGGTCCGGGAACCCCTCCCACCGCAGTTGCGGCGAAGTGTTCCCGGCGGCGAACACCTGGGCATCCGCCAGCACAGCCCCGGGCGCGAGATCCTCGCTCACCACCGTGAACGACGGCACCTCGGGATGGAAGTCGTGCGGCAGCGGCGCCCTTTTCGGCTCGGTCACGTCAGCACCTCTCCTGATCGCTCCACTACTGTCAGCAGGTCTCCCCCGACCCTAGAGCCAGTTGCGCTGACCGCCGACTTGGGCGAGCCACTGATTGAGATACGCCGCCCAGTCGGTCCCCTGGAAGTCGTTCAGCCCGACCTTGAACGCGCGGTACGAGTCGCTGCCCTCGCTGAAGAGCCCCGACTTCTTGTCCATCTCCAGGACGACGTCCATCTCGCGGTCGTCCGCGACGAACGTCAGCTCCACCTGGTTCAGCCCGCGGTACTGCTGCGGCGGGAAGAACTCGATCTCCTGGTAGAAGGGCAGCCGCTGGCGCGTACCGCGAATGTGGCCGCGCTCCATGTCCGCGCTGCGGAAGCCGAAGCCGAGCTGCCCGAAGGCGTCGAGAATGGCCTGCTGAGCCGGGAGCGGGTGCACATTGATCGGGTCCAGGTCGCTGGAATCCAGCGCCCGTGCGATCTCCAGCTCCGTGGTCACGCCGATGTTCATGCCGTGCAGATGCTGACCGGCGAACATCGTGATCGGCGTCTCCCACGGAATTTCGAGCCCGAACGGTACGACGTGCACGGCACCTGCCTGCACCTCGAACGCGCCACCGAGCCGAAGCTTGGTGAACTCGATGTCCTGCTTGGTCTCCGTGTCCTGGCCCTCGACCTCGACCCGGGCCTGCAGACCGACGGAGAGTCCCTCGATCTGCTGATTCACGGATCCGCCCTGGATCCGCACCTCGCCCTGGACGACCCCACCCGGCACGACATTGAGTTCGCTCAGCTCGGTCTCCACCGAAGCACCGCCGGCACCGATGCTCGCGAGTAGCCGCTTGAAGCCCATTTTTACTCCTTCTTGGTCCTGACCCCTAGATACGCGCCACGACCGTAGTCAGTTCCCGGTAACCTCGAACGCCATGATCGAGGGCCTGGACCGTACGCCACTGACACGCGACTTCTTCGACCGCCCCGTGCTGGACGTGGCACCCGACCTCCTGGGCCGGACCCTGGTACGCGCCACCCCCGACGGCCCCATCGAACTCCGTCTCACCGAGGTCGAGGCCTACGCCGGCGAGATCGACCCCGGATCGCATGCGTTCAGAGGCCGCACCCCGCGCAACAGCGTCATGTACGGACCACCCGGCCACGCCTACGTCTACTTCACGTACGGCATGTGGCACTGCCTCAATCTGGTGTGCGGCCCGGAGGGAAAGGCCAGCGGTGTGCTGCTCCGTGCCGGAGACATCCAGGTCGGCGCCGACCTCACCCGCAAACGTCGAATCTCGGCCCGTAACGACAAGGAACTGGCCAAAGGCCCGGCCCGACTGGCCACTGCCCTCGACGTCGACCGCGGACTGAACGGCACCGACGCCATCGCCCACACCGGCGCCCCGCTGTCGGTACTGCACGGCACCCCGCCACCCCGCGACCAGGTGCGCAACGGCCCGCGCACCGGAGTGGGCGGCGACGGAGCCACACATCCGTGGCGTTTCTGGATCGACGGAGACCCCACAGTGAGCCCCTACAGAGCCCATGTGCCACGTCGCCGAGCAACTTGACTCGCCCTTGGGGGCCGCCTAATGTAGTCCGAGCCGCTTGAAACGGGTACTGCTGTTGGTACGGTCCATCGGACCGCCCCGAGCATCCGGAAGCGGCCAACCACTACCTACGACTCACCCTGGCGGGTGCGAATTCGGCATGCCGTAATTCGACCCCCATCGACTCGATTATGAGTCGCCAAGGAAATCGGTTAATGTAGTGGACACGCCGAAAGGCAAGGCCACTCCAAAGGCCACCGGAATTCAAATTCGGACCGGAAACGGAACGAAAAAGAATCTGGTAAGGTTGGAACCGCCGGAAAGG
>NZ_JBEOVN010000241.1:0-9883 GCF_040295565.1 Streptomyces sp. NPDC002785
GACAACTACCCCGTCCCCGTCACACTCTTCCCCTACCCCCCGCCCTCCCCATGTGGGCGGGCCCCGCCCGCCCGCCGGGGGGCCCGGGGGGCGGCCGGGCCCGGTCTGCGCGGCTCGCGCTCAGCGCCCGCCGTGGGCGGCGCCCTGCGGCGCCGCCGGGGCCGCCCGATGCAGTACGAGCCGGGTGAGCAGCCCACTGCCGAGACCCACCACGAGAGCGAGGGCCGCCCACCACAGCGGGTACGGCGTGAGGCCGAGGGCCGCGTCGAGCGACCAAGCGCCTGGCCCGGTGGCAGCGAGAGCGGCGGCGGTGCCGATGAGGACGAGCGGGTACTCGTACCCGTCGTTCTGCACCCAGAGGCCGTTGTGCCATTTCACGGTGAGAGCGACCGTCATGACTCCAATGGCCCCGGTCGCCGCGAGCGGGGTCAGGAAGCCGGCGGCGAGCAGCAGACCCGATCCGATCTGGCCACCGCCCGCCGCCAGGGCGGTGAGGGCTCCGCCGCGGAAGCCGTCGGCACGGAACTCCTCCGTACCGCCCTCGAGTCCCCTGCCGCCCAGGTGTGAGCTGATCTTCTGCACCCCATGGCCGGCGACGAGCAGGCCCACCAGCAGACGCAGGATCAGAATGCCGATGTCCAAGGAGGTCAGCCGGCCGCGTGCGCGCCGATGATGCTCTGCGCGTACACGACACCCAGGCCGTACGCGCCCGCGTGGGCCTTGACGATCTCCATGACCACGCCGTACGTCTCCTGACGCGCCCAGTCACGCTGCAGCTCCAGCAGCACCTGCACCCAGGTCACCGGCACCGCGCCGGCGGCGATCATCCGCTGCAGCGCGTGCTCATGGGCGGCCGGGCTGACGCCACCGGAGGCGTCGGAGACCACGTACACCTCGTAACCCTGCTCCAGCGCGGACAGCGCGGGCAGCACCAAGCAGACCTCGGTCCACAGGCCCGCCAGGATGATCTTCTTGCGCCCGGTCGCCTTGACCGCCGCCACGAGCGCCTCGTCCTCCCAGGCGTTCATGGTCGTGCGGTCGATGACCTCGTGCTTGGGAAACACCTCGGCCAGCTGCGGCAGCAGGGGGCCGGAGAACGACTCGGCGGCGACCGTGGTCAGGACGGCCGGCACATCGAACGCCTGAGCCGCCTTGGCGAGACCCACGGTGCTGTTGATGATCGCGGCGCGGTCGCCGCTCCCGGTGCCGAAGAACATCTGCGGCTGGTGGTCCACGAAAAGCATGACCGCGTTGTCGGGCGTGAGCAGGTCCGCGCTGGGGGCAGCCTGCACCT
The DNA here is from genome assembly GCF_040295565.1 of Streptomyces sp. NPDC002785. NCBI lineage: Bacteria > Bacillati > Actinomycetota > Actinomycetes > Kitasatosporales > Streptomycetaceae > Streptomyces > Streptomyces sp. NPDC002785. The sequence goes on from NZ_JBEOVN010000241.1 coordinate 1,295, forward strand.
TGTTGATGTCGAACATAAGAAGTCCTTTCGGAACAGTCGGTATCGCGCCCGCCGCATTCCCGCGGCTCGGCACACCCCAAAGCTATGACCGAATCGACCGACCGACTTTTCTCCCTGCGCCCAGGAATTGGCACGACAGTGCACTACCCGCCCAGGACCGGGACCACCGTCCGCTCCTCGATCACGCCACGTGCGCCGTCGCCCCGCTGTCGCCGCCCGCCTCAACCGGTTCGACATCGAGGTCGATCTCCTCCACCGCATGGAAACGGAAGGTCGCAAGCACCTCGTCCACCGGCCAGACCCGCAGCTCAGCGCACTCGGCGTCAGCCGAGCGGGTACTCGGCAGCAGCGAGCCGGAATAGAACGGCGCCCGCACCGGATGCGGCACACCGTCGTAGCCCGAAGGGTGCAGGAAGCAGGCCGGCGCCGAGTGGCCACCCTGTTCCGGACTGCCGGCTCCGCGTTCGCCGGCCTCGCCCACCCGCGCTCTGCCTTGCCCGACAACAAACCGATGCCCCCTTCGCCATGCTCCGCGACGGAACGTTCTGTACCAGCGGCTCAGCCAGGAGGGCACAGGACCCGTGCAAAGCCGCGCCGCCATGCTGCCCGGCCCTTCGCCCCGACGCAGCTCGCTGTCCCTCGGTCAGAACCCCGGTCGGCATCCGCGCGGCCGTCCACACGCTCGTTCCCACTAGCCACCCGGGCAGGTCGAGAACGCGCTGCGTGGTGCGCTGGAGAGTTTCCGCCGCACGCGGTCGGCGCACGGCGCCGTCGCGGTCACCACGACCGCGCGGTCCTGCTCCAGTTGAGCGAGCTCGCTGTACTACCGGCTGCGGTAGATCCAGGAGATCACCGGGCTGGACCTGGACAGCGGCCCGGACCGGCTGGTCCTGCACCTTGGCCTGCGTATCCGGGAACTGCTGCAACCGGACGGGCACGCCACCACCGACTGAACGGACCGACCGCCACTCCCTGCCCCGCCTGTCGGTTCCACTGCTACGAAGTGACGTGGTTTTCGTCGGCCAATCCCTACGAAGCGCGGTGGTGGCGACGGACCTGGTCGAACGACAATCGGTTCAGGCGCGAGCCGACGACGACGTCGGCCGGCCATCGCGTGGGTTGCCGACACGGCGGAGCAAGGTACGCCGTGAAGGCTTGGCAGGAGAGTGAGACAGGGATCATGGGCGAGCTGACGACGGACGACCGCGTGCGGCTGACCTACCGGGACAGCGGGGGCGATGGCGTTCCCCTGGTCATGCTGCATGGCTGGGGACAGACCCAGGCGATGTTCCGACACCAGATGGACGGTCTCGCTCCGGCCCGCCGCGTCATCACACTGGACCTCAGGGGCCACGGGCTCTCGGAGAAACCGCGGCACGGCTACCGCATCGCCCGGTTGGCCCGTGACGTCCTCGACCTCGTCGATCACCTGGACCTCGATCGTTTCGACGCGCTCGGCTGGGCGATGGGTGCCTCGGTGTGGTGGAGCTTCATCGACCAGTACGGCACCAGCCGGATCCGCCGGTTCGTCGCCGTGGACCAGCCCGCGGCCGTGGCGGCCGTTCCCTGGCTGAGCCTCGAGGAGCAGCGGGACTCCGGCGCCATCTTCGATGTGGCCGGGCTGCCGGAACTCGGCGCCGCGCTGGCGGGCCCGGACGGCGAGCAGGTGCGTGACAACTTCGTGCGCGGCATGTTCTCCGGTGACCCCGACCGCGACCTCATCGCGTTCGTCGCCGAACACGTCAAGTCGACCCCGTCCTACGTCGGGGTGCCCCTGCTCTACGACCACTGCGCGCAGGACTGGCGCGACGTCCTTCCCCGAGTGGACGTGCCGACCCTGGTGATGGGCTGCGAGGGAAGCCATGTGAGCCCAGCCTCGCAGGAGTTCATCGCCGGCCGGATCCCTGGCGCGCGGCTCCATGTATTCCCGGCCGGTGTTGCGAACTCCCACTTCCCCTTCCTCGAAAACCCGCCTGCCTTCAACGCGGTGGTCGACACCCTCCTTTCCGAAGTCGCGGACGCGGTCCCTCACACCGCGATCCCGTAAATCCCGCGCAATACGCGGGCACTTCACATCACTTTGACGAACAACGGCACGACTGGAGCTCTTAATGACCAAGTCGGTCATTTCACGCATGCCGAAAAGCGCAGAAAAGCGCACTACCCAAATTCCTCAAGGCGCGGATTCCGGACACTGCAGAACACTTCCCTGGGCATCGCAGAAAGGAGATGACGCATGCTTGTACCTGGGACTCAAACTCCTCTCACCGGAGACGTTTCCCCATAGGGAAGCTCAGCCCTCCCCGGCGGCCGGTGACCTTGTTCTCCTCGACGCCCTGCGCCCCGAGCACCTGGTAGGCGGCAATGAATTCGCGTTCTTCCGCATCCCCTGCTCCTATCTGGGGATCGCGCAGGACGAGGTGCGGCACCTGACGGGCCTCCGGGTCAGCGGAGCCGGCGGCGTCGCGGCACTGGTGTCGAAGTTCCTGGCCGCGCTGATCGGCGAGGACGGGCTGTGGAACTCGATAAACGGCAAGCGGCTCGCCCTCAACGCCGTGGACGTCATCGCCCTGTTCGTTGCCGAACTCCTCGTGCCTTACCGGTTCGAGTCCACCGAGAACGGCAGCGAGATGCTGGCCCGCATACGGTCGTACATCGAAGAGAACCTGATGGACCCAGACCTGTCGCCGGAGTCGATCGCGCGCGCCCACCACATATCCGTCCGCTACCTGCACAAACTTTTCCAGGGCGACGGCACGACGGTGAGTACGCATGTACGGCAGCGCAGGCTCGCCGCCTGCCGCCTCGACCTCGGCCGGCTGCCGAACCGCAGGCGCTCCGTGGCCGCGGTCGCGCAGAGCTGGGGCTTCGCCAGCCCCTCCCACTTCAGCCGTCTCTTCCGCCAGGCCTACGGCGAGTCGCCCAGCGAATGGCAGGTCTCGGCTTCCGTCCAGGAACGGAATCTCTGACACCTGCGTCCGGCGCCGCCGACGGGCCACTTGAGTGCGCTACGGCGCCAGCACTGGTGCGCGAGCCCGTCATCCGAGGAGCCACGGCGTCGTAGCGTGGCGCCGTGGGCCGTGAGAAGCGCCGTCGCGCGCGGCCCTTCCCCCTTCCTGCCGGCAGATCCGGCACACCATCGGAAACAAGGAGTTCGGTATGTCCCACACTGTCGAGCCGGTGCAGCCGGTGCTGGAGCCCGCGGCCGCCGCGTTCGCGGAGGCCACCGCCAACCCGCCGTACCTGTTCGACCTGCCGCCCGCCGAGGGCCGTGAGGCGGTCGACGAGGTGCAGTCCGGCGAGACCGGCAAGCCGCAGATCGACGAGGAATGGATCACCGTCTCGGGCGGTCCGACGGGCAGTGTCCGCGCACGCATCGTGCGCCCCGCCGGCGTGGAAGGGATCCTGCCGGTGATCCTCTACATCCACGGCGCCGGCTGGGTCTTCGGCAACGCCCACACCCACGACCGCCTGGTCCGCGAACTCGCCGTCGGCGCGAACGCCGCCGTGGTCTTCCCCGAGTACGACCTCTCACCCGAGGCCCGCTACCCGGTCGCCATCGAGCAGAACTACACGGTCGCGAAGTGGGTCGTCCAGCAGGACGCGTCCAAGAACCTGGACGGCTCGCGGCTGGCCGTGGCCGGTGACTCCGTCGGCGGCAACATGGCCGCCGCACTGACCCTGATGGCCAAGGAACGCGGCGACGTACCGCTCGTGCAACAGGTGCTGTTCTACCCGGTCACCGACGCGAACTTCGACACCGGCTCCTACCACCAGTTCGCCGAGGGCTACTTCCTGCGCCGCGACGGCATGCAGTGGTTCTGGGACCAGTACACGACCGACGAGGCCGACCGCGCCCAGATCACCGCCTCCCCGCTACGGGCCACCACCGACCAGCTCACCGGCCTGCCCCCGGCCCTGGTCATCACCGGCGAGGCCGACGTCCTGCGCGACGAGGGCGAGGCCTACGCCAACAAGCTGCGCGAAGCCGGCGTCCCCGTCACCGCCGTCCGCTTCCAGGGCATCATCCACGACTTCGTCATGCTCAACGCCCTCCGCGAAACCCACGCCGCCCAGGCCGCCATCACGCTGGCCGCCGACACCCTGCGCACCGCGCTGAACACGGTGTGAGAAGAATGAGTCCACACATGTCTCCTGCTCCTCCCACGGTCGTCCTCGTGCACGGCGCCTTCGCCGACGCCGCGGGCTGGCTCGGCGTCATCGACGAACTCCAGCGCGACGGCATCGAGGTCCTCGCGGTGGCCAACCCACTGCGCGGCCTGACCTGCGACGCCGCCTACCTGGCCTCCGTGGTCTCCCAGATCGACGGTCCGGTGGTGCTCGTCGGCCACTCCTACGGCGGTGCCTTGATCACCGTGGCGGGCACTGCGGACAACGTCGTCGGACTCGTCTACATCGCCGCCTATGCCCTCGAAGAAGGCGAGAGCCTCAGCGAGTTGCAGGACCGCTTTCCCGCTCCTCCGCTCGTCCGCAGCCTGAAGCAGTGGACCTACCCGACCGACGGAGGGAAGACCGCCACCGAGGTCAGCATCGCCCCGGAGGCATTCCCCTCAGTCTTCGCCGCCGATGTCTCCCCGTCCGTCGTCAGGGTGCTGGCAGCTTCCCAACGTCCGCTGGCCGCCTCTGCGTTCACCGAGGCGGCCTCTGCGGCGGCTTGGCGGACGAAACCTTGCTGGGCCCTCGTGGCCGACGCGGACCAGGCGATCAACCCCGATGTGGAACGCTTCGGCGCCAGGCGGGCCGGTGCGACGACCGTCGAACTGGAAGGCGCTTCCCACGCGGTCGCCATCTCCCGGCCGTCGGCGGTGGCGGACCTGATCCGCGACGCCGTTCGCGCGACGAGTTGACGCACACAGCCGGGTGACGTGAGAGGACGAGGCAAGTACCTTACGGGCGGGCCGGGGCCGATTGCGGCCCCGGCCCACTTCCGTGCCAGGACAACGCCGCCCAGCCGGTGCCCGCCCGACAACGTGGGCACGCACAGGCCACAGCCAGGGCGCGGACAGACAATCACACCGCCCGGCAGTCCCTAGAGTTACTCACGTGTCGGCGATTTCCCGCTCGACAAGACCCGCGCGGGGTCCGGCGGGAACCCTCCCGCAGAGTCCGCGGCCGCCCGGTCAGTGCACACCGCACACCAACCGGTCCCGAGGCCGGCTCGCGACATCTCACGGCAAACGGGCCACCACGGCAGCCCCGACCCGGCCGACAGGCCGCACGACAGCCGACCACCCCATTGATGAGGGAGTTTCCCCATGCCCAGTTCCGCCAAGCCGACCGTCGTCCTCGTGCACGGCGCCTTCGCCGACGCCTCCAGCTACGCCCAGGTCATCCCCCGGCTGATCGCCCGCGGCCTGGACGTGGTCGCCCCGGCCGTGCCCAACCGCAGCCTGATAGGGGACGCCGCCTACGTCGCCTCCATCGTCCGGCAGATCCCCGGTCCGGTCGTCCTGGTCGGCCACTCCTATGGTGGCGCCGTCATCACGGTCGCCGGCACCGAGGACAACGTCAAGGCACTGGTCTACCTGGCCGGTTACGCCTTGGAGAAGGGCGAGAGCCTCGGCGAACTGCAGGGCCGCTTCCCGGACAGCGACCTCGCCGCCGCACTCGTCTACACCCCCTTCCCGATAGAGGGCTCGGCCACGCCCGGCACCGACGTGTCGGTCCGAACCGACAAGTTCCCGGCCATCTTCGCCGCCGACGTCGACCCCCGGCTCGCCTCCGTCCTCGCCGTGTCCCAGCGCCCGCTGGCCGCACAGGCCTTTGCCGACGCGGCCCCGGCCGCGGCCTGGAAGACCAAGCCGTCCTGGGGCCTGGTCGCCTCGTCCGACCACACCATCAACCCCGACGTGGAGCGTTACGGCTACCAGAGGGCCGGCATGACCACCGTCGAGGTCGACTCCTCCCACCTGGTGATGCTCGCCCACCCCGAGCGCGTCGTCGACCTGATCGAGGAAGCCGTACGGGCCACCTCCGACTGACCCCACGCGCACCCGCTCGCGCCCGTACGACCGACCGGCCGTCACACCACGGCCGCCTCCCCCCCTTCGCAGAGAGCGAACGATGAACCCACCGATCTCACGCCGCACCATGGCCGTGTCCCTCCTGGCCGGCGCAGCCGCCCTGGGTACCGCCGGCGTCGCGCATGCCGCGCAGTCGGCGACGGCCGACCGTTCGGCCGAATGGCACGGGCGCACAGCCACGCCCACCATCGTCCTGGTCCACGGCGCGTTCGCCGACGCCTCCAGCTGGAGCGCGGTCGTCGAACGCCTGCAGCAACAGGGCCACCGCGTACTGGCACCGGCCCTGCCACTGCGCGGACTGGCAAGCGACTCCGCCTACATTCGCAGCGTTCTGGACAGCGTCACGGGACCGATCGTGCTGGTGGGGCACTCCTATGGCGGAGCGGTCATCAGCCAGGCCGCGGCCGACGCCCCGCAGGTCAAGGCACTGGTCTACATAGCCGCCTTCGTTCCCGACATCGGGGAGAGCGCGCTCCAGCTCACCGACAAGTTCCCCGGCAGCACCCTGGGACAGGCCACCGCTACCCAGTACTACCCGCTGCCCGACGGCGGTCAGGGGGAGGAACTGGTCATCAAGAAAGACCTGTTCCACAAGCAGTTCGCGGCCGGTGTCCCCCGAACGACCGCCCAGGTCATGGCCGCCGGACAGCGTCCGATCACCCTGGCAGCTCTCCAGGAGCCGGCCACCGCGGCCGCGTGGAAGAGGATCCCCAGCTGGTACCTCGTGGCCACCGAGGACCGCAACATCCCGCCGGCCGCCGAGCGCTGGATGGCCGAGCGCGCCGGCTCCCGCACGGTCACCGTCCGCGCCCCGCACGCAGCCGCCGTGAGCGATCCCGGCCCTGTCACCGGCCTGATCCTGCGGGCGGTCCGTTCCGTCCGCTCCAGCCACTGACCGGACGCTTTCCTCGCCCACGCCGGCGACATTCCGCAAGAGGGCACGATCTCGCAGGTGCGGTTGGCCGACAGGTACGCGTCGAATGTGCCCGACGTGACCTCGGCGGCCTCGTGCGCCGTCGCCGCCACGCACAACCGGGCGGCCGACGTCCACACAGCCAGTGGCGCACTGTTCTCCTCCGACCCACAGGCGGTCTGCCTTCGATGACCCTGACGACCTGGAGCTGACCTGCGCCGTCAACGGTGAGGAGATGCAGCGTGGCCGTACCCGGCAGTTCATATTCTCCGTCCCCGCCCTCATCGCCAAGCTGTCCGGGGTACTCCCGCTGCTGCTGGGAGACGTCATCTTCACCGGCACTCCAGCCGGTGTCGGCCTCGGCCGCACACCTCAGCGCCGGCCGGCCGCGGGCGACGAGCTCGTCAGCTCCGTCCAGGGCATCGGCGAACTGCGACAACATTCGTCGGCTGACCCTCTACGAGGTCCGCGACGGGCGGCAGCTGACGTCTCAAGCGCCCGGCGCACCGGTGGCCCCAGCGGCGAGGGCCCACCGGCCCCACCCCCACCACCATTGCAATCAGAGAGAAAGAGAAGAGATCCCACATGCCCAGATTCCTGACAGGGACGCGCACCGGCCTCCTGGTCTCGACCGTGGCGGCGGCCCTCGCCATGACCGCGGCCGGCCCGACGACCGCGGCCACCGCCGCCCCGAAGCCGGACGTGCGCTTCGTGGCGCACCTGGACATGGCCGCCGGGCAGCGACCGGAGAACATCACCCTGGAGCCCGGCGGCAGCGCCGTCGTCACCTTCGCCTACAGCCGTCAGGTGGCCCGCATCCACCCCGACGGCCGGGTGCACGTCCTCGCCACCCTGCCCCAGCCTCCGGCCGGCGCCGACACCCCTGCCCTCTCCTCGCCCTTCCTCGGCGGAATCGTCCGTGCCCAAGATGGGACGCTGTACTTCCTGTACGCCACCGGCAGCAGCGACCTGACCGGCCTGTGGCGCCTACGTCCCGGCGGCGTCCCGCAGCGCATCGCCGCGCTCCCGGCCGACGGCCTGCCCAACGGCCTGGCTCTCGACCGGCACGAAGGCCGGCTGTACGTGGCCGACTCGGTCCTCGGCACGGTTTGGCGGGTGCCCGTCACCGGGGGCACGCCCACCCGGTGGGCCACCGCGCCCGAACTGGCAGCCGCCGGATTCCTCGGAGCCAACGGCATCAAAATCCACAACGGGGCGGCCTGGGTGTCCAACCTGGACAAGGGCACCGTGCTGCGCGTCCCGGTCACCCGGTACGGCATCGCAGGCCCCGTCGAGACCCGGGCCACCGGCCTGATCGACATCGACGACTTCGCGTTCACAGGCCGCGGCGACACCCTCCTGGCCGCGATCAACGCGGACAACGAGGTGGCCCTGGTCAGGCCGGACGGCAGCCACACCGTCGTGCTGACCGGCGCCGACGGGCTGGAGAACCCGACCTCGCTCGCCGTACGCGGCAACACGGCCTACATCGCCAGCGGCGCCTACTTCACCAACAACGACCCCAACCTCCTGGCCGCCCGGATCAACCCCGCCCGGTAAGCCGGCCGCACGCCCGTGCCGCCGCACCGGCCCCGGGCGGGGGCCCGGGGCCCCCGCGGCCACCCAGAAAAG
>NZ_JBEOVN010000242.1:0-9746 GCF_040295565.1 Streptomyces sp. NPDC002785
ATCTGCCGATGGCCTTCCCGGGGCCGGCGACGGGTGCGTGCGCCTGGAGCAGGCGTACGGTCACACGGTGGCGCTCGACGTCCACCGGTTCGCGCCCGACGATGTGCCAGGACGGCTCCGGTGCCGGCTCGGATGATCACCGCGCGACTCCACCGATCCCCGCCTCCCCATCGAACATCTGAACTCCCCCGCCGGCCGGTGGGGTACAGTTGATCGCTGCGAAGGGGAGTAGCCCCGCAAACCGGTCGTCGACACACTGGAGCCCTCGGGTTCCCGGTGGCCGGGCCCGTAGATCCTTGCGGGCGGGCGAGACCTTCGGTCAGGTATGACACGCCCGCGCCCCGTGGGCGCTGACGTCATGCCGGGCCGAGTGGTCCTCCGAAAAGCCCGAGTGGCGCTTCGCGAAGGCCCGGGGCCCGGCTCTCACAGAAAGCCACCCCGAATGCACTTCGACCCCCTGGCGATTCTCACCGCCTTCGGGCTGATCTTCCTCGCGGAACTCCCCGACAAGACCATGTTCGCGTCGCTTGCCATGGGCACCCGTATGCGACCGCTGTATGTCTGGTTCGGTACGTCGTCCGCGTTCATCGTGCACGTCGCCATCGCCGTAGGGGCGGGCAGCCTGATCGGGCTGCTGCCCGACTGGATCGTCAAGCTCGTCTCTGCGTCCCTCTTCGCGTTCGGGGCGTTCATGCTGCTGCGCAACGGCGGCGGCGATGGCGAGGAGGAGGGCGAAACCAAGACGGTGACCGGCTTCTGGCCGGTCTACTCGACCGCGTTCATGGCGGTCTTCATCAGCGAGTGGGGCGACCTCACTCAGATCACCACGGCCAATCTGGCCGCGAGCAACGGCACCTGGTCCACGGCGATCGGGTCCGCGGCCGCCCTGATGTCCGTCTCGGCGCTGGCGCTGCTCGCGGGGCGGTTCATCGCGAAGCGGGTGCCCCTCAAGACGGTTCAGCGGATCGGCGGGTTCTGCATGCTGGGTCTGGCGATCTGGACCCTCGTGGAGATCTTCACCGGCTGACGCCGCCGCCGTAACGGCGTTGCTTCGGCTTTTCGTGCGTGGATTCCGGACGGGCTTGGACCAGGTCTTCCAAGCCCGTCCGCGCGTTCTTCGCACGGCGGCGTCAGAAGAGTGCCGGGGTGTTGTCCTGCGTACCGTTCTCGAAGGCCAGCAGCCGCTGCTTGCGGTCGAGCCCGCCGCCGTAGCCGGTGAGGCTGCCGGAGGCGCCGATGACACGGTGGCAGGGGACGATGATGCCCACCGGATTCTTGCCGTTGGCGAGGCCCACCGCGCGTGAGGCGCCCGGCTTGCCGAGGAGCTCGGCCAGTTCGCCGTACGAGCGGGTCTCGCCGTACGGAATCAGCTGGAGCTGCGCCCAGACGCTGCGCTGGAACGGGGTGCCTTCCAGATGCAGCGGCAGGTCGAACTCACGCCGTTCACCGGCGAAGTAGGCGTCGAGCTGGCGGATCGTCTCCGTGAAGGGGCGTGGGTCGGGGTCGCCGAAGGTCTCCTCGGGCGGGCGGTGCCGCTGGTCCCTCATATAGAGGCCTGCGAGTACACCGTCGGTGGCGACGAGAGTGAGCGGACCGTACGGGCTGTCGACGACCGTGTGTTGCCGGGTCACGTCACGCGTGTGCGTCGCGGTCATGGGTGAACTTCCCAACTTGCTCATGCGGGCAGGTGGTTGATGGGGTGATCATCCACGGTCCAAAGATACTGGACCGCGTACGCCCGCCAGGGCTGCCAGACCACCGCACGGGCGGTGAGTGCTGCGGGTGTCGACGGGAGGCCGAGTTGTTCGGCCGCGCGCCGGATGCCGAGGTCGGTGGGGAGGAAGGCGTCCGGGTCGCCGAGCGCCCGCATCGCGATCACCTCGACGGTCCAGGGGCCGAAGCCGGGAAGGGCGGTCAGTTCGGCCCGCGCCTTCTCCCAGTCGGTGTCGGTGCCCAGCCGCAGTGTGCCGTCGGCGAGTGCGCCGACGAGTGTGGTGAGGGTGGTGCGGCGGCTGCGCGGCAGGGCGAGCTGTTCGGGGTCGAGCGCGGCGAGGGCCGCGGGGGTCGGGAAGAGATGGGTGAGGCCGCCCTCCGGGTCATCGACGGGGAGGCCGTGGGCGGTGACCAGACGGGCCGCGTGGGTGCGGGCGGCCGCGGTCGAGACCTGCTGGCCGAGCACCGCCCGTACGGCGAATTCCGCACCGTCGACGGTACGCGGTACACGTCGGCCCTGCGCCTTGTCGACCAGGGGCGCGAGGAGCGGATCGGCGCGCAGTTGGTCGTCGATGGCCACGGGGTCGGCGTCCAGGTCGAGCAGCCAGCGGCAGCGGCTGATCGCGAGGGTGAGATCGCGCGGATCGGTGAGGGACAGCCGGCAGGCGATGTGGTCGGGGTGCGGGGTGAGGGCGGCGATGCCGTGTCCGTACCGGAGGGTGAGCGTGCGGCGGTAGGCGCCGTCGCGCCACTCCTCGACGCCGGGGACCGCGGTCGCGGCGAGGTGACCGAAGAGGTTGGTGGGGTTGAGCGGGGCCCGGTACGGCAGCCGCAGCGCTATCACGCCCGGAGTGGGCGACGGTGTCGCGGACCGGGCGGCGCGGGTGCGCAGCTCGCCAGGGGCGAGTGCGAAGACCTCGCGGACGGTGTCGTTGAAGGTACGGATCGAGGAGAACCCGGCGGCGAACGCGACCTCGGCCATGGGGAGTCCGGTCGTCTCGATGAGCAGCCGCGCGGTCTGGGCGCGCTGCGCACGGGCCAGGGCGAGTGGGCCGGCGCCCAGCTCGGCGAGCAGCTGGCGCTCGATCTGCCGGGCGGAGTAGCCCAGCCGGGCCGCAAGACCGGGGACGCCTTCGCGGTCGACGACACCGTCCCGGATGAGTCGCATCGCACGGGCGACGGAGTCGGCACGGGCGTTCCACTCCGGGGAGCCGGGGCTGGTGTCGGGCCGGCACCGCTTGCAGGCCCGGAATCCGGCCTGCTGGCAGGCGGCGGCGCTGGGGTAGAAGGTCATGTTCTCGACCTTGGGCGGCACGACGGGGCAGCTGGGACGGCAGTAGATCCGGGTGGTCAGGACCGCCGTGAAGAACCAGCCGTCGAAGCGGGCGTCCTTGGACTGGACGGCTCGCACGCAGCGCTCGGTGTCGGTGTGCATGACTCAAGCATCGGTCACGGGGCACCTGGGGGCTGGCGAAAATCCGACATCAACCTCGCACTGCCAGGACCTCAGTCATGGGCCGCAACCAACGGTCCGGCCGACGTGAGCGTGTACGACGCCAACCGGGGCACCCCCACCAAGCAGTTCGACAGCGGTTACGGACTGCACGACTCCGCAGGGCTGGTCCCCTGGCGCGCTTCCCCACGTTTGATAATGGGTCCTGCCGTAGCGCCCGTACCGGCTCCGCCCCGTACCCCCGCGCTCCGGACGGCCTCGAGGTGCTCAGGCCGCCGCCCGCAGCCGCCGCCAGACGGCCTTCGCCGCGTGGTGACCGGACATGCCGTGCACGCCCGGGCCGGGCGGAGTGGCCGAGGAGCACAAGAACACCGCCGGATGCGCCGTCGCATACGGAACCCGTGCGAGCTTGGGCCGTATCACCGTCTGGAGGCCGGAGTACGCGCCGCACGCGATGTCGCCGCCGACGTAATTGGCATTGCGCGCCGCGAGTTGGGGCGGCCCCGCGACCGCTCGGGCGAGCACCAGGTCACGGAAGCCGGGGGCGAAGCGCTCCAGCTGCCGCTCGATGACATCGGTGGCGTCACCCTCCCAGCCCGCCGGGACATGTCCGTACGCCCAGAAGACATGCCGGCCCTCGGGCGCGCGGGACGGATCGACCAGGGTGGGCTGCGCGGTGATCAGGAACGGCACGCTCGGGTCGCGGCCCGCCACCGCGGCGCTCAGCGCGGAGTCGATCTCGCCGGCCGTGGGACCGATGTGGACCGTCCCGGCGCGGCGGGCCTCCTTCGCGGTCCAGGGGACGGGGCCCGACAGCGCGTAATCGATCTTGAAGCAGGACGCTCCGTACCGATAGCCGCTGTAGGCGTGGCCCAGCCCCGCGATACGGGCGAGGGCGGTGGGCGAGGTGTCGAAGATGTAGGCGCGGGCGGGCGGGAGCTCGTCCAGGCGCTTGACCTCCGTGCCGGTACGGATCGTGCCGCCGTGTTCGCGCAAGTACGAGGCAAGGGCGTCGGAGATGGCCTGCGATCCGCCGCGCGGCACCGGCCAGCCATTCTCGTGCGCGGCGAGGGCGAAGAGCAGGGCGATCCCGCCAGTGGCCAGGCCACTGACGGGGGCTATGGCGTGGGCGGCGAGCCCGGCGAACAGGCCGCGCGCCTTTTCACCGCGGAAGCGGCGGGAGAGCAGCGTCGCGGGCTGGAGCGCGTCGAGACCGAATCGCACCCAGCGGTACGGGTCACGGGGCAGCCCGTCCCACGGGGTGCGCAGCATGTCCTCGGCAAGGGTGTCCCAGTGGCCGAGATACGGGGCGACGAGCCTGCGGTACGCCCCCGCGTCCTGGGCGCCGAGCGACATGGCGCTCTCCCCCACCGACCCGGTGAGCACGGCGGCGGACCCGTCCGGGAACGGGTGGGCGAGTGCCAGCTCGGGCTGGAGCCACTCCAGGCCGTGCCGGGCCAGCGGCATCGCGTTGAACGCGGGCGAGCCGATGCCCAGCGGGTGGACGGCGGAACAGGGGTCGTGGCGGAAGCCGGGGAGGGTGAGCTCTTCGGTACGGGCACCGCCTCCGACGGTCTCGGCCGCCTCGAAGACCTCCACGGCGAAGCCACGGCGGGCCAGTTCGACCGCAGCGGTCAGTCCGTTGGGCCCCGCCCCCACGACGACAGCATCAAGCATCGACGGCACCTTCGGACTCCTTCGTCAGCCGACGGCCAGGACACCCAGGATATTCCGAGGTGCCGACAGCGCGATGGCGGGTAGGGTCGCCGCTCTATGGACACACCGAACTCTCACGCCGCGCCCGTGGCGCATCCCGGCTCGGTCATGCCCGCCCATATCGCCGACATGGCCTTCCGGCTCACTGCGCTTCGCGGCATCCAGGCCGTAGCCCTGGGCGGCAGCCGGGCCCGCGGCAAGCATCGCCCGGACTCCGACTGGGATCTGGGCGTGTACTACCGCGGCACTCCTGACCTGGCCGCACTGACGGCGTTGGCGTCCGAGGTACAGGGCTCCCCGGCGCAGGTCGCGGGTCCCGGCGGCTGGGGGCCCTGGGTCGACGGCGGGGCCTGGCTGCGGGTGGACGGCAGCCCGGTGGACTGGATCCTGCGCGATCTGGACCGGGTGGAGGCGGTCTGGTCCGACTGCCGCCAGGGCCGCTTCGAAGTGGGCGTGCAGCCGGGCCATCCGCTCGGTTTCTGGTCCCCCGCCTATCCCGGTGAGGTCGCGCTCGGGCACGTACTCGCCGACCCACAGGGTGAATTGACGGCGCTTCAGCAGGAGACCCGGATCTATCCGGAGCCGCTGCGCACCGCGCTCGTCGAAGCTGCGTGGGAGGCGGAATTCTCGGTGGATGCCGCCCGTAAGTCGGCCCCTGCCGGGGACCCGCTCCATGTCGCCCTGTGCCTGTCGCGGGCGTTCGGCATCCTCACCCAGTCGCTCCACGCCCACCACCGCACCTGGTGTCTGAACGAGAAGGGTGCGCTGGCCGCGGCGGCCGCCCTGCCGGACACCCCCGCGGATTTCGCCGAACGGGTCGGCGAGGCGCTGCGGGGACTGGACGCGGCGGCGGTGAAGAGGGCCGCGGAGTTGGTGCAGGACGTCCGATCGGTGCTTGCGACGGGCACTGGAGAAACCGGGAGCTTCTCGTGATCGCCGAACTGCAGTGCGTGGTGCTCGACTGTGCCGATCCCGCACGCCTCGCCGGGTTCTACCACTGCCTGCTCGGCGGGGAGATCGACCGGCCGGACCGTCGATGGGCGCTCGGCGACGGCTGGGCGACGCTCCATACGGAAGCCGGGCTGGTCCTCGCCTTCCAGCGGGTGGCGGACCACCGGCCTGCGCGGTGGGGGGACCCGGCGCACCCGCAGCAGTTCCATCTGGACTTCGGCGTCCCGGATCCGGACGCGGCGCAGACACAGGCAGTGGCGGCCGGTGCGGTGGTCCTCGATGACGGAGCCGGGACGGGGCGCCCGTGGCGGATCTACGCGGACCCGGCCGGGCATCCGTTCTGCCTGGTCCAGCACGGCGACGACGCAAAGTGACCACGCCCGGCCTCTCAGTCCCGCTGAACAGCCGTGACGCGGAGCGCGAGCAGGTCCGGCAGGGCGTGCCGTTCCTGCTGGGTGAACTCGTGGGCGAGGCAGCGGCCGATCAGGCTTCGCCGCGGAGCGCCGCAAGGATGCGCTCGACGGTCGCCTCGTCACGGGCCGCCGTGAACGGCAGGGTGTTGCCGCCGGTGATGCGGAACGGGGCGCCGGAGAGCGTGGCCTGGGCGCCGCCCGCCTCGGTGACCAGGAGCAGACCTGCCGCGTGGTCCCAGGCGTACTCCCAGTTGAAGGCGACCGCGTCCTGGTCGCCACGGGCGACAGCGAGGTATTCGAGGCCCGCGGAACCGCAGGGACGGGCATCGATGCCCTCGGTACGCAGGCCGAGGAGGGCGCGCTTCTGCGCCTCGGTGGTGTAGTCGGGGTGCGACATCGCCACCCGCAGAACGGCGCCGGGCGCGGGCGCGCCGACGTGTATCGGCTTGCCGTTGAGCGTGGCACCGCGGCCGCGGACGGCGATCGCCGTCTCGTCCAGGGCCGCGGCATACGTCCAGGAGGCGAGGAGTTCGCCGCGGTGCGCGAGGGCGACCAGGGTGCAGAAGCCCGGTTCGCCACGGACGAACTGGCGGGTGCCGTCGACCGGGTCGACGACCCACACCGGTGCGTCGCCGCCCAGGGCGTCGTACACCTTCGGATCGGCGTGGACCGCCTCCTCGCCGACAACGACCGAGCCCGGCAGAAGTTTGGTCAGGGATGCGGTGAGATGTTCCTCGGCAAGGCGGTCGGCGGTGGTGACGAGGTCGTGCGGGCCGCTCTTCTCGACGATCTCGTGCGCGGCGAGCTGCCGGTAGCGCGGCATGATCTCGGCGGCGGCCGCTGCGCGGACCGCCGCCTCGACCTCGGTCAGGTCCCCGGCAAGGAATTCATCGATCATGCCCTCCAGCTAAGCACGGTCCACCTGGGAGCCGGCGACCTGGTCATGACGGGCAGGTGGCCGGTCAGCGTCCGACGGCGTACCGTTCCTGACCAGTGTGCATGAGTTCGATCGTCGACATCGAGAAGATCGACGGCGCGTCCTGAAGTCCCGGACGGAAGACCTCGCGTTCACGGGCGCGGAACCGGAGGCGGGCGGCCGGGGGCAAGGAACAGGCCCCTACCCGGTTGCCCCGGCCGGCCCCAAAGGTTAGGGGTTGTGCCCGGTCACCGGTGCCCGGCAGGGTGATGCGCGTATCGCCCGGGCGCGAATTCGCTCCGACCGGCAGCACGAAAGGACGTCAGGTGACCGCGAACCCCACCGACACCGGCCTGTGGATCCGCCGGTTCCACCCCTCCGACGGCGCGAAGGCCAGGCTTCTGTGCTTGCCTCATGCCGGGGGCTCCGCGCCGTTCTACTTCCCCGTCTCCAGAGCGCTCTCCCCCGCTGTAGACGTGCTCTCCGTCCAGTACCCGGGGCGCCAGGACCGCCGCACGGAACCGTGCATCGAGGCGCTCCCCGACCTGGCCGACGCACTGGTCGATCAGGTACTGCCGTGGACCGACAGGCCGCTGGCACTGTTCGGGCACAGCATGGGTGCCACGCTCGGCTTCGAACTCGCGCTGCGGCTGGAGCAGAAGGGTGTGATGCCACTCGTCCTGTTCGCGTCCGGCCGACGCGCGCCCTGCCGGCACCGCGACGAGTCCGTCCACCTTCGCGACGACGACGGCCTGATCGCAGAACTGAAGTCGCTCAACGGCACCGGGGCGCAGGTGTTCGGCGACGAGGAGCTGATGCGCATGGTGCTGCCCGCCATTCGCAGCGACTACAAGGCGGCCGAGACGTACCGCTACACCGACGGACCGCGTCTCGCCGCACCGATTCACGCGCACACCGGAACGGACGACCCCAAGGCGACCGTCGACGAAGTTCGTTCGTGGTCCGAGCACACGGACGGTGCCTTCGATCTGCACACCTACCCGGGCGGTCACTTCTATCTCAACGACCACGCGCCGCGGGTCATCGCGTCGGTCTCCCAGGTGATCTCGTCGCTCCAGCCCTGACCGCCGATTCCCCCGCGGACAGGACTCGACCGGGAGCCGGTCGATGGCGAACCCCAGCCGTGCGAGTGCGTGCCGGGCACCATAACGCCCTGTTATGGATTCACAACGTCGTGACACTCATGCCGACGGGGGCCGCGTTACGGGCTCGTGGTTCATGCTGCGGCGGTGGTGACTCATGTGGACGGACGACGAGGAGCGAGCAAGTGGCCAAGGCACACAGGCGGATCGAGGTACCGCTCGGCGAGCGGACGTACTCCGTGCGCATCGGCCCCGGAGTGCGTCACACCCTGCCGGAGGTGGTGGCCGAAGTCGGCGCCGCCCGGGTCGTCGTGGTGTCCGCACGGCCCGGCCACTGGGTCCCGGATCCGGGTGTGCCCGCGCTGACGCTGTCCGCGAAGGACGGCGAGGACGACAAGACGCTGGCGACGGTGGAGGAACTGTGCCGCCGGTTCGCCGAGTTCGGACTGAACCGGACGGACGCCGTCATCTCGTGCGGGGGCGGTACGACCACCGACTCGGTGGGTCTGGCGGCAGCGCTCTACCACCGCGGTGTGCCGGTGATTCATCTGCCGACTTCGCTCCTGGCGCAGGTGGACGCAAGCGTCGGTGGAAAGACCGCGGTGAATCTGCCGCACGGGAAGAACCTGGTCGGCGCGTACTGGCAGCCGAAGGCCGTCCTGTGCGACACCGACTATCTGGACACCCTGCCGTCGCGTGAATGGCTGAACGGTTACGGCGAGATCGCCCGCTGCCACTTCATCGGAGCGGGTGACCTGCGCGGCCTGGCGTTGCAGGAGCAGATCGCCGCGAGTGTGCAACTGAAGGCGTCCATCGTCTCCGCCGACGAGCGGGACTCGGGCCTTCGGCACATCCTCAACTACGGTCACACTCTGGGTCATGCGCTGGAGCGGGCAACGGACTACGCCGTCCGGCACGGAGAGGCAGTCGCCATCGGCACCGTGTTCGCAGGCAGGCTGGCCGGAGCGCTGGGCCGCATCGACGAGGCGCGGGCGGCCGAACACCTGGATGTCGTGCGGAGTTACTCGCTGCCCACGACACTGCCTCCCGGGCAGGACCCGGAGCGGCTGATCGCACTGATGAGGCTGGACAAGAAGGCCACCGCCGGTCTCTCATTCGTCCTCGACGGCCCGCGCGGACCGGAGTTGACGCACAACATCTCCGAGGACGTGGTCGCCAGGACACTCGTCACGATGACCCCCTAACTTGATCTCTAACCTGTGCGGCGGGGACGTGGTGTCGTTGTCTTCTTCGTGCGTGGCTTTGTGAGGTCGGGTTTGCGGACGATGTGCACGTCATAGCGTGCAGTGGGCTGGTTGTTCCTGCGGCCGGGTGGCCTTCCAAGGCCGGGTGTTGAGGGTTTCGGCGCACGGGCCGGACAGTGCAGAGGCTGTCGCACGACTCCTGCCCGGTGAAGGTCAAGAGCGATTCGTTGTTCGGTTCCGAGGATCAGGGAGGCGTCGGATTCTTGGCCGGTGGAG
>NZ_JBEOVN010000243.1:0-9745 GCF_040295565.1 Streptomyces sp. NPDC002785
TCTGCGTCCGGCGGCTGACGTCTCAGATCTGCGTCCGGCGGCTATGAGGGGCACGATTCCTCTCTGTGCCACAGAGATCCCCGCTCCCGGCCCTCGCAGAGCAGCCACAGCAATTTTGCGGCAGGCAGGGCAGCTGGGGCGGCATCGGCAGGAGCCGGGAGCGGGAGCTATCAGGTGGATACGACGAGGGCCTTGTGCGCGACTTCCGCCGCGTAAGCGGCATCCGCCTCGTCATTGAAGTAATGAAATCCGACTCGGAGACCACCGTTCGCGGTGATCGTCGCGCGTACTCGGGCGTCGTACAGCCGCGCTGGGTCAACCCGGTAGCCCGATGGCGGTGCGGTCACGACAATGTGCGATCGGGCACCGCAATTGAGTTCTCTGAAACCATGGCTTCGCATAACGGCGATGTACTGCTCCGCAAGCCGCAGGGTATGACTGCGACTGTCGTCACCGTCGACTTCTGCCAGCAGGCCGAGCGCGGCCAGGGCCCCGATCCACGACATCCAGGCGGGCGACGAGTTGAATCGGGCCATCGCCCCGGCCTCGCTGTACGGTCCGCCAAAGAAGCGCTCAGGGTCCGCGGCTGACTTCCAACTGGCAACGGTCGGTGCGATGTTGATCCGGCTCGGGTCGGCCACCAGCCAGCTTGCCCCGCGCGGGCAGAGCAGCCACTTGTACCCATGGGCTGCGACCAGGTCGGCCGGGTGCCGCGACAGATCAGAGCGCACGACCCCGAGCGTCTGCGTGAGGTTCGCGAAGACGAGTGCTCCGTACTGATGGGCCACCGCGCAGATTGCGTCGACGTCGACCAGCTCGCCGTCGTTGGTCAGGACTTCGCTGACCATGACCAGCCCCGTGTCGGGGCCGATCGCGTCCGTGATCGCCGCCGTGCGGCTCGCGTCGGCGCTGCGCTTGACGAGCTTGATCCTCGCTGAGGTCGTCGCTGCACGAGGTCGCGGACGACCTCCGGCGGGAGCCCGCGAGGAGCCGGCGTCGGAGCTCCCCAGCTGGGACATCTGAAGGAATGTCACGGGTCACGGGGCTGCCGTACCCGGAAACGAGGTACCGGCCGCCTCATCCCGGGCGCGCGGAATGCGATCGTGGGCCAGGTGGTTTGCCAGTCACGCAGCACGAACAGCACAGAGAGCGGATGAGACCCATGGGCGAGTTGATCCTGATCCGGCACGGCGAGACCGAGTGGTCGCGGTCCGGGCAGCACACGAGCCACACCGATCTGCCCCTGACCCCCCTCGGTGAACGACAGGCCCGCGCGCTGGCTCCGCTGCTCGCCGGCCGGCGGATCGCACTAACCCTGGTCAGCCCCTCGGTACGCGCCAGGCGCACCGCGGAACTCGCCGGACTCGCCGCACCTCGCATCACACCCGAACTGCGCGAATGGGACTACGGCGGCTACGAAGGGGTGACCACCGACGAGATCCACCGCACCCACCCCGAGTGGAACCTCTGGACCGACGGAGTCGCCCCCGGCCCCGAGGCGCACCCCGGTGAAACCCCTGCCGAGGTGGGTGCGCGCGCCGACCGGGTGCTGGCCGAAGTCGCGGAGGCGGCCAGCCGTGACGCGGACGAGGACATCGCGCTCGTCGCGCACTCCCACTTCCTGCGCGTCCTCACCGCCCGCTACCTCGGCCTGACCCCGGCCGAGGGCACACTGTTCCAGCTCGCCACGGGGGCCGTCTCCCGGCTCGGCACCGAGCACGGCAAGCCGGTTCTGACGGCGTGGAACGTGACCTTGCCGGAGAGCCTGTTCCCCCGCGCCGCTGCGGAAGCCGCGCAGAGGGACTGAGCGTGGAACCGCCGCTGCTCCACGCATCGCCGGCCGCCCGGCACGCGGACGGCCGGCGCCTCGGAATGAGACACCGGCCATCCGCGGGTCCGCCCGGAGCGGGCGGGGGATCAGGAGAGCAACTCCACCTCCGCGAGCACCCTTCACCGGCGAACACCAGGCGGTAGTGTGCGTACGAGCCCGGCGTGCTCACCGAGAACACCCTCGTCTGCTTGTCCCAGGCGAACGACTGGGCCGACCGCTTGTCGAGATCCTTCCACGTGGCGCCGTCCGACGAGCCCTGGAGGACCCACCCGGTCGGGGCCTTGGCCGCCGCGCTCGAAGTCAGCGTGTACTGGGCCGCGTTCGTGGCCGAAGGCACCGGCAGGTCCACCGAGGTGACCGACGCAGAGGTGGCCGATGTGTTGTCGAACAGGGCGCCCGCACCCTTCAGCACGTCCGCCTTCGGCGTCGCCACGTTGTCGTCCATGGTGATCGAGACCGGCGCCGCGTCCTTGCCGGTGCCCCACGACGACGCCTTGGCGCCCATGTCGAAGTCCAGCACACCGCCCTTGGCCAGCAGGTCGTGCGGCAGTGAAGTCGAGTTCCACTTCTTGCCGTTGACCTTCAGGCCCTGCACATAGATGTTCTTCGCGCTGTTCTTCGGTGCCCTGACGACCAGGTCGTGGCCGTTCCCCAGATGGACCGTGGTCTTCGTGAAGAGCGGGGAGCCGATCGCGTACTCGCCACTGCCCATCACGAGCGGGTAGAAGCCGAGCGAGGAGAAGAGGTACCAGGCCGACTGCTCGCCGTTGTCCTCGTCGCCGTGGTAGCCCTGGCCGATCTCACTGCCCGTGTAGAGGCGGCTCAGGACCTCGCGGACCTTCTCCTGCGTCTTCCAGGGTTGCGAGGCCGCGTCGTACATGTATGTGACATGGTGCGCGACCTGGTTGCTGTGGCCGTACATGCCCATCCGTACGTCACGGGCCTCCGTCATCTCGTGGATGACACCGCCGTACGAGCCGACGAACTCGGGGCCGGCCGTCTCCGGCGTGGCGAAGTACGTGTCGAGCTTCTTCGCCAGGCCGGCACGCCCGCCGTACAGATTCGCCAGGCCCCGGCTGTCCTGCGGGGCCGTGAAGGCATAGCCCCAGCCGTTCGTCTCCGTGTAGTCGTAGCCCCAGACCCGCGGGTCGTACTGGTCCGACGGGAGTCGCCAGTCGCCCTTGGTGTCCTTGCCCTGGAAGAAGCCGGCCTTGCTGTCGAAGAGGTCGACGTAGTTGCGGGCGCGGTTCAGGAAGTACTCGGACTCCTCCTTGTACCGCTTCTTCTTCGTCTTCTTGTAGAGCGCCCGGCCCATCTGCGCGATGCCGTAGTCGTTGAGGTAGCCCTCCAGCGACCAGGACAGGCCCTCGTGCGTGGAGGTGTTCGCGTAGCCGACGAACGGGGACGTCTCCATGCCTTTGCGGCCGACGCCCGACGACGGCGGGACCACGGTGGCGTTCTTCAGGGCCGCGTCGTACGCCGCCTCGGCGTCGAACTTCACGCCCTTGACGTAGGCGTCCGCGAAGGCGACATCCGAGGAGGTGCCGGTCATCAGATCGGAGTAGCCGGGGGAGGACCAGCGCGAGATCCAGCCGCCGTCCTTGTACTGCTGCACGAAGCCGTCCACCATCTCGCCGGCCTTGTCCGGCGTGAGGAGGGAGTACGCGGGCCACGTCGTTCGGTAGGTGTCCCAGAAGCCGTTGTTGACGTACACCTTGCCGTCGACGATCTTCGCGCCCGTGTGGGTCGGGGTGTCGGAGCCGACCTGCGGGGAGAAGGGGCTGGCGTACTTGTCCTTGCCATCGACCTTCTCGAAGCCCGAGTTCGGGTACAGGTACAGCCGGTACAGGCTGGAGTACAGGGTGGTCAGCTGGTCGGCCGTGGCGCCCTCGACCTCCACCTTGCCCAGGATGTCGTCCCAGGCCTGCTGCGCCCGGTCCTCGACCCGGCCGAAGGAGCGGGAGCCTGGGATCTCGGCAGCGAGGTTCTGCTTCGCCTGGTCGATGCTGATCAGCGATGTCGCCAGGCGCAGACCGACCGTACGGTCCTTGCCCGCGTCGAAGCGGAGGTAGCCCGTGACGTCGTCGCCACCGCCGCCGGACAGCTTCCCGCTCGCGGTGACCGGCGCGTCGAAGACGCCGTGGAAGAAGAGGCGGGTGGCTCCGGTCGAGCCGCCGCTCTTCACATCGGAGAAGCCGGTGAAAGAGCTGCTCTTCGGGTCGAGGGTGAGCCCGCCGTCGTTGGAGACGTTGTCGAAGATGATGCTCGCGTCGTCACCGGGATAGGTGAACCGCATCCGGGCCGCGTGGTCGGACGGTGTCATCTCGGCCTTGAGGCCGTTGTCGAATGTCACACCGTAGTAGTGCGGTTTCGCCGTCTCGTTCTCATGGTGGAACGGCAGCGCACGCGCCTTGCGGGAGGCGTCCGGGGTGCCGGAGACCGCCGACGGCATCAGCTGGAAGGTCTGCCGGTCACCCATCCAGGGGCTCGGCTCATGGCTGGCGCTGAAGGCCTGGAGGGCGGGCAGGTTGTCGGCGTTGTTGCCGCGCGCGTAGTCGTACAGCCAACTGGTCGATCCGGCGTTGGTGACCGGCGTCCAGAAGTTGAAGCCGTTCGGGATCGCGGTGGCGGGGAAGTTGTTGCCGCGCGAGAAACCACCGCTGGAGTTGGTGCCACGGACCGTCGACGCGTAGTCGGAGAGGTGCGAGCGGCGCTTCTCGGGTGCCTTCGGGGCGATCTTGATGTCGTCGATCCAGCCCTGGAACTTCGCCGGGCCCTTGGGGGAGTCGTACGCCACCAGAATCCGGTCGACGGTCCTGCCCGCCGCGACCGTGCCGATCGTCGAGTCGACCTTGTTCCACTGGTTGACGTACAGCCGCTTGGCATCGGCCTGGCCCTGCGGGGTCAGCAGGCCGCCGTTGCTGTCGGTGGCCCGCAGATCGCTCAGATACGTGCCGTCCGTGAACGCCAGGTCAACAGAGACATGCGTCGCCGGGTAGGAGAGGTCCGTCTCGCTCATCCGGGGGTGGATCAGATAGGAGAGTGAGGTGTCACGGGTGACAGCCGTGTTCACATCGAAGATCTTGTTGTACGAGTAGCCCCGGCCGTCCGCCGTGTGCGTACCGGCGTACCGAAGGGCCTTCTTTCCGGTGAAACCCGCGCCCGCCTTGGCGGTGGGGGAGCCGGACGGGCCGCGGTCGGTCTGGCTGCGCATCGAGTCGGGCGCCGGGACCGAGGTGTTGCCGTCGGAGAACTGGACGTCGGCGAGCTGGGTCGCATCGGAGGCGCCGTTGTTCTTCGTGATCTGCAGACGATAGTGCTGATGTGGCGTGTCGGATGTGAAATCGTACGACTTCGTCTGGAACCGCTCGGTGAACGTCTGGCCGGTCCGGGAGTCGAGGTCCTTCCACTCCTTGCCGTCGGCGGAGCCCTGCAGGGTCCAGTCCTTCGGATCGCGCTCGTTGTGATCATTGGCCGACGTCAGCGCGTATGTCACGACCTTCACCGGTTCGGTGAGGTCGAACTCGACCCAGGCGGTGGGCTCGAAGGACAGCCACTTGGTGCCGGACTCCCCGTCGATCAGGTTCTCCTTCACCTCCCCGCCGCCGGCGTTCTCGTCACTGGCGCGGACGTCTGTCACCTTGTCTGTGACATTGCCCGGTATTCCTGCGGAGAAGCCGCCATCAACACCTGATGACCGCTTCTTTCCGTCAGGACCTTCTTCGACGGTGTTGCGCCAGTCCGGCTGCTTTTCATCCGCTTCGAAGGATGAACCGAATGTCCGTTCCGCTAAGGTGCTTTGGCTCTTTTCGCCTGTCCCGGCCGACTGTGCGGCGGCCAGGGTGGGGGCTGTCACGACCAGAACGAGTGAAGCCGCGATCAGCGCGGCCGTACGGCTTTGTCTCTTGCGAGAACCATGTCGGGGCTGCATGCCGAGCCATTCCTCCCGAAGAAGTACGCTTGGACAACGTTGTCATGGATGCGCAAGGTCCAGTAGGGATCCAAGTGCCGCTATGTGTCAAGGGTGTTGGGCGTGAATCGCCAGTCGAATCGACCGTAATGCGGAAATCGTTACACCCGGATCAGGGCGTGCGGGGTCCAGGTGTCCGCGAGGTCTCAACTCGGGAAAGACTGCCGCTCAAACTTGCATTCGATCTTGCTCAGTCGGTCGTAAATGGACTATACCTGTCGGCGTCTGCACAGCCGTTCCGGCGATGTGGGCAAGGGGGAACGGGGAACGGTCAAGAAGGGGCACGACAGGTGCATCCACTGCCGGATCTCCCACAGCCCCCACTGCACATGGCTAGCCTGAAATCAGCACTACCCAAGCGCAACTGACCGCGGTGGCGGGGCCCTTCGCCTGAGGCGAATATCGACGGGCGACCGGTACACACCGCCTGAGTCCTGGAGAAGGCGAGGACTTGAGCATGGGATCCACCTCCGCCCACAAGAATGAGGGCCTTGGCCGTCGCGATGTGATCAAGCGATCTGCCGCACTCGGCCTGCTCTCCGTTCCGACGATGGGCTTCCTCTCGTCGTGCGCGAGCGGCGACAGCAGCAGCGACAAGAAGGTCGAGAAGGGCAAGGTCACCAAGACCAACCCGCTCGGCGTCAACGAGACGGCCCCGCTCGAGGTGGTCATCTTCGACGGCGGCTTCGGCCAGCAGTACGCGATCGACGCGGAGAAGAAGTACAACGCGGCGTTCCCGAAGGCCCCGAAGGTCAAGCACGTCGCGACCCAGAAGATCCAGTCGCAGCTGCAGCCGCGCTTCAACGGCGGCACCCCGCCGGACCTGATCGACAACTCCGGTGCCGAGCAGATGGACATGGGTGTCCTGGTCGGCAAGAAGCAGCTGCTGGACCTGACGCCGCTGATGGACGCCCCGTCCGTCGACGACCCGAGCAAGAAGGTCCGCGACACGCTGCGCCCCGGTGTCCTGGAGATGGGTCAGTTCGACGGCGACCCGGTCTGGATCATGTACTACGCGTACACCGTGTACGGCGTCTGGTACTCGCAGACCGCGCTCGACAACCTCGACGCGCAGTACCCCGAGAACTGGAACGACATGCTCGCCCTCTGCGCGAAGGCGAAGAAGAAGGGCATCGCCGGCTGGACGTACGCCGGTAAGTACCCCTACTACCTGCCGTTCTCGCTCTACCCGTTCATCGCCAAGATCGGTGGCCGGGAGGTTCTCGACAAGATCGACAACCTGGAGCCGAACGCCTGGAAGGACCCCGCGGTCAAGGCGGCGTTCGAGGCGTACTACGAGCTGTACCAGAAGGGGTACATCCTCAAGGGCACTCCGGGCCTGACCCACATCCAGTCGCAGACCGAGTGGACCAAGGGCAAGGCGCTCTTCCTCCCCAACGGTTCGTGGGTGGAGAACGAGGCGGCGCCGACCACGCCCAAGGACTTCAAGATGATGGTCGCGCCGCCGTCCAGCCTGGACTCGTCCGACAAGATGCCGTTCGGCACCATCTGGGCCTCCGGCGGTGAGCCCTTCATCGTCCCTGCCAACGCGAAGAACCCCGAGGGCGGCATGGAGCAGCTGCGCCTCATGCTCTCCGAGGAGTCCTCGAAGAACTTCACCAAGCAGGTCAAGTCGCTCAGCGCCTTCAACGGCGGCACCGACGGTCTGACCCTGTCGACCGCCATGCAGTCCGGTGTCGACTCGCTGAAGAAGGCCGGCGACAACGTGGTGAACCCGCGTCTGCAGGACTGGTACGTGAAGCTCCAGAAGGAGCAGATCGGTGTCGCCGGTATCGGCGAGATGATGGCCGGCCGCGCGACCCCTGCGGAAGCCATCAAGAAGATCCAGGCCTTCGCCGACGCGGCGGCCAAGGACCAGTCCATCAAGCACTACAAGCACCAGTGAGCAACCGTCACCAGCGGCGGCACCCGCGGAAAGATCGGGGTCGGTAAACGATGCAGCACGGCAAGTACCGTTTCATCGTGGGGTTCTTGGTAGTCCCACTGGCGTTGTACGCGGTCTTCGTCATTTGGCCGTTCATCCAGTCCATCTACTACTCGTTCACGGACTGGACCGGCCTGAGCCCGGACTTCAAGATGATCGGGTTCGACAACTACACGAGGATGCTGAAGGACGACATCTTCTGGAAGTCGTTGCAGCACAGCGTGTTGCTCGTGCTGCTGCTGCCGCTGGTGACGCTGGGCCTGGCGCTGTTCTTCGCCTTCATGCTCAATGTCGGAGGCCGACGGCGCAAGAACGCCGCGGTCTCCGGAGTGCGCGGGTCGAGTTTCTACAAGATCGCCTATTTCTTCCCGCAGGTGCTGTCGATCGTCATCGTCGCCCTGCTCTTCCAGTTCGCTTTCAACCCCACCAGCGGGATGCTGAATTCGACACTGAAGGCGATCGGTCTGGGCTCCATCCAGCCGGACTGGCTGGGCGATCCGAACCTCGCGCTCATCTGCGTCATGTCGGTACTGGTCTGGTCGACGGTCGGATTCTTCGTCGTCCTGTTCTCGGCCGGCATGGCGTCCATCCCGAAGGACTTCTACGAGGCGGCGCTGCTCGACGGCGCCGACCGCTTCACCACGTTCTTCCGGATCACGCTGCCGCTGCTCTGGGACACGGTGCAGTCGGGCTGGGTCTACATGGGGATCCTCGCCCTCGGCGTGGAGGCGTTCACCGCCGTACAGGTCATGACCGTGGGCCCCGGTGGTCCCGACTACTCGACCACGGTCCTGCCGCTGTACGTGTACCAGACGGCCTTCCGTGACGGGCAGGCCGGCTACGCAACGACGATCGGTGTCGGACTGCTCCTCGTCACCATGGCCTTCGCCGCCATCGTGATGCGGCTGGGCCGGCGCGAGCGGCTGGAGTTCTGATGCTGCGATTGACGGGTGACGGCACCCGGACCCCCAGCAGGCACTACAGGTCGGTCTCCGTGTCCGGCTCGACAGTACGAGGTGAGCACACGTGAAGACCACTGACACCCCTCCCGCGGTCCCGGCGGTGGAGCCGGTCCCCGTGGCCAAGGCGCCCGCGCCCGCCGGCAAGGCGAAGAGCAGTGAGGGCCACGTCCTCAATGTCTTCTCGCACGGTGTGCTGATCATCTGGGCGATCCTGGTCGTCCTGCCGCTGCTCTGGGCGGTGATGGCGTCGTTCAAGACCGATGACTCGATCCTGTCGACGCCCTGGGCGCTGCCCGACAAGCTGCACTTCGAGAACTGGTCGCGCGCCTGGAGCCAGGCGCACATGAGCGACTACTTCTTCAACACCATCGTGGTGGTGGGCTGTTCGCTCGTCGGCACCCTGCTGCTCGGGTCCATGGCGGCGTACGTACTGGCGCGGTTCGACTTCCCCGGCAACCGCTTCATCTACTACCTGTTCATCGGCGGGATGAGCTTCCCGATCATCCTGGCGCTGGTCCCGCTGTTCTTCGTCATGAACAACATGGGCCTGCTGAACACACAGCACGGGCTGATCCTGGTCTACATCGCGTACTCGCTGCCGTTCACCGTCTTCTTCCTCACCTCGTTCTTCCGGACGCTGCCGACCTCGGTGGCGGAGGCGGCGATGCTCGACGGGGCCTCGCACACCCGGACCTTCTTCCAGGTGATGCTGCCCATGGCGAAGCCCGGCCTGATCAGCGTCGGTATCTTCAACTTCCTCGGGCAGTGGAACCAGTACATGCTGCCGACGGTGCTCAACACCGAACCGAACCACCGGGTGCTCTCCCAGGGGCTGGTCGAACTGGCCACCAGCCAGGGATACAAGGGTGACTGGTCCGGTCTCTTCGCCGGTCTGGTGATGGCGATGCTGCCGGTCCTCGCGGCCTACATCATCTTCCAGCGTCAGGTCGTCGCAGGGCTCACCGCGGGTGCGGTGAAGTAGCGGCCGTACCCCCGTGCACAGACGAACCGCCCGCCGGCCATGCGCCGGCGGGCGG
>NZ_JBEOVN010000244.1:0-9674 GCF_040295565.1 Streptomyces sp. NPDC002785
CGTTCGGGCGCCGCGGGACGGCGACCGGTACCACAGGGTGGAGAAGCACTAGGAATCTACCACCCAGCAGCGGGCCGGGGCGGGAGCTCCCGCGACGGCCCTTTTGCGTGCGCCTTCCGCGCTTGCCTTGACGTCCGCGTCAAGGTCTACCGTCGACGCCATGCGAATCGGGGAGCTGGCCGAGCGGGCCGGGACGACCACGCGGACTCTGCGGTACTACGAGTCACGCGGACTGCTGCCCGCACGACGGGCCGGCAACGGGTACCGGGCGTACGACGAGGACGATCTGCGTCTTGTCCAGCAGATCCGGACCCTGCAGGACTTCGGGTTCGAACTGGAGGAGACCCGGCCGTTCGTCGAGTGCCTGCGCGCAGGCCACCCGGCCGGTGACGCCTGCCCGGCCTCGCTCGCCGTCTACCGGCGCAAGCTCGGCGAGCTCGACTCGCTCATCGAGCAGCTCCAAGCGGTGCGCGTCCAGGTGGGTGCGCAGCTCGCGAGGGCCGAGCTGGAGGCCGCGGCAGAGCTTCCCGGCGGTCCGGAACCACGTTGTGAACTGGGAGGATGACAGATGATTCATGCAGAGGGCGTGGCCGAGGTCACCGACACCACCTTCGACGGGGAGGTGCTCGGGGCCGACCTCCCCGTACTGGTCGAGTTCACCGCGGACTGGTGCGGCCCCTGCCGCCGGCTCGCCCCGGTGCTCAGCTCGATCGCCGCAGAGGAGGCCGAGCGCATCAGGATCGTCCAGCTCGACATCGACACCAACCCGGTGATCGTCAGCCGGTACGCGGTGCTGTCGGCGCCGACCCTGATGGTGTTCCGCTCCGGCGAACCGGTGAAGTCGATGGTGGGCGCCCGCCCCAAGCGCCGGCTGCTCCAGGAGCTGGAGGACGTCCTCGAACCGGTGTGAGCCCCGCCTGCTCGAACCCCTCCGGCCGCTTGATGAAGCCGTCGGTCCCGGCGAGCTCCGGGGCGCCCCGTCCGCGATAGCGGCCCGTCGCGTCCCGGAGCGTGATCGCGGCGGCGCGCGCCTGTGGCGAATCGTCCGGATCGGAGTGCTGCTGCATGGTCGCGTGGGCCCGGTCGGGGGGCCGCGGTGAAGGCGTGAAGGCCGTGAGGGCCCTGCAGGCGTCGCGCACGGACGTGGAGTCCCTGGAGCTCGCCGCGGAGCGGCTGCGCCACCTCAGGAGAAGGCGCATGTCCTTACCCTCGATCACACCCGGTCAACCAGCAGGCAACCCACCAGTTTCGGCTCAATATCCGGGGCTGATGCGGGGTTCGAAATTATGTATTGATCAAGCGCCCGGTCCGTGATTTTATGGTGAATGAGCTTTGGTGCTCAGGAATTCGCCACCAAGGATGGCTCCTTCCCGAAGCTCCGTTTTCATGCCCGCGAAACGGTATCTTGAGCAAAGGTTGCCAAGGAATGGCTGTGTACCTGAAACGCTTATTCGGGGACGGCTGGTGGCGCATCACTGTCATCGGTTTAGCCGGAGCCGCCATCCTTTCCACGGCAGGCTGCTCCACCAGCGGCTCGGGCTCCGAATCAACACGTGACACCCGTACGCAGGCCCTGAGTGCGAACCTTCGGCTTCCCGTCGAGAAATACTTGTTCTCGCGCTCCGATATCGAGAAGATCGATCAGGCCAGATTCATTCTCGTCAACAAATGCCTGCGACGCTTCAAAGTGAGTAACACGCTCACCTCCCCGGGGCCCCCTCCCGGCCCGGCCACTCTCACGGAACGCCGCTACGGCTTGGCGGACAAGGAAGTGGCCGAGAACGACGGATACCACTTCAGGGAAACGTCGAAGTACCGTTCTCTTGCCGCTCAGATCGCCCCTTTGGACGCCGGTAAGAAGAAAGAACTCGAACGCCTTCTCTCCGGCGGCAGCGCATCCGATGAGCGGGGTACCTTCCGAGTCAACGGGATGAAGATCCCGGCAGATGGCTGCATCGGCGAGGCAACCGAGAAGATCTCCGGATCCCCTGGCGATCCGGCCCGTCAGCTCAACTTCCGGAGTTTCGCTGCCGCCAAAGCCGACTCCCGGGTGAAGCGCGCTTTCACGGACTGGTCGGCGTGCCTGAAGGAAGAGGGGTACACGTACCCCGATCCGCTCGCCGCGATGAGCGACCCTCGCTTCCAGGACGCGTCCCCGGCGCGGGACGAGCGCAAGACGGCGGTGGCTGACGTCGCATGCAAGCGGCGCACGCATCTCATCGACGTGTGGTTCGACGTGGAGACAGCCGAACAGGAGAAGCTGATCGCGGAGGAACAGGCCTCCTTCACCGCGGCGCTGGAACTCAAGAAGAAGCAGCTCGCCACTGCGGCGGCCATCCTCACGAAGCGCTGACACGGTATGGATCTCAGACTTCCCACCGAAGCGTCGTCGAGGCAAGCCGGTGGGACACACGGCTGACGTAAGGAAAACTCCGGAACGTCACGCCATGCCAGAAAACAATAGAGGAGCATAACGAAATGAAGCGTGTGGCATCCCTCGTTGTGGCAGCCGTCGCGGCTGCGTCACTGACCCCCCTGGTAGCGTCTTCGGCCGAAGCGGCCAGCTGCCCGTCGAGCAAGTTCTGTTTCTACTACAACTCCAACCAGGCCGGCTCGTACTACGCACTCGGTGCTTCGGACCCGGACCTTGCCGGCAGCACCTTCACGAGCTCCGGAGCGGGGCAGGGCCAGGCCGTGAAGAACAACGCAGCCTCGGCATGGAACAACCGGCTCTGTGGCGCGGTGGTGTTCTACAACTCCAACTACGGCGGCCCCCACGACAGTTTCCTCAACGGTCAGCGCTTCAATCTGGTGAACACCTACAACCAGAACGCATCGGTCCGCTTCGACTCGTTCTGCTGAGAATGGTGTAGTCGGGTCCAGCTGATCCGTCCGAGGAGAGGCTGGGGGAAAACGGGATGGCCGGCCTTCTCGTTCTCCCCGGCACCGAAGAGGTCATCCGCACCGCGCTCGCCACGGGCGACGCCTCGGTCCAGGGCATCGCCCAGGGCGTGGAGCACGTAGCCAAGGGCAAGTGGTAGAGCTCTACCACTTGCCCTTTGGCAAGGCATGAGCGGACCTTTCCGGTCAGGTGGACGGCTCCGCCCGGGACCGGGGCTTGGCCCGGACGTGCACGCGTTCTCCCTGGGGGCCGAACAGGTTGAGCACCTCGACGGGAGATTCGCCCGTGGGGCCGAACCAGTGCGGTATGCGGGTGTCGAACTCGGCCGCCTCACCCGGCCCCATGACCAGGTCGTGGTCGGCCAGGATGAGCCGCACGCGTCCGGACAGGACGTACAGCCACTCGTGTCCCTCGTGCGTGACCGGATCAGGCCGGTTCTGTTCCGCGGGGATGATCGACTTCCAGGCTTGCAGGCGCCCGGGCTGTGTCGACAGTGGAATCACGGTGCGACCGTTGTGGACGCGGGGCTTGCAGCGGATCCGCGGGTCGCCGACCTCCGGCGCGCCGACGAGTTCGTCCAGGGGTACCTGGTGGGCCTGTGCGATGGGCAGCAGCAGTTCCAGGCTCGGGCGGCGCTGGCCCGATTCCAGCCTCGACAGGGTGCTCTTGGAGATGCCAGTGGCCTCGGCCAGCGCTGACAGGGACACGCCGCGCTGGGCGCGGATGCGTCTGAGGCGGGAGCCGACCTGGGCCAGCGTGGCGGCGATCGGTGATTGCTCGTCCATACCCCCATTCCACCTCCTGCGTCCCAGAAATGGCAACGGAAGTTGTCGCTCCACTGCTGGGCGCGCACTATCGCGGCAGGAGGTTGTTCACATGATCAATACGACGAACGACAAGAACAGCAGGGCACGGCACGGCGACGTCGACGAGGTCCACGACGTGGTGGTGGTCGGCGCCGGAGCAGCCGGCCTCAACGCCGCCCTGCTCCTCGGCCGCGCTCGCCGCAAGGTGGTGGTGATCGACGCCGGCGAGCCGCGTAACGCGCCCGCCGCGCACATGCACGGCTTCCTGTCCCGCGACGGCCTGCCTCCGGCGGCCCTGCTCGACCTCGGGCGGGCCGAGATCGCCCGCTACGGTGTCCAGCTCCTGCGGGGCCGGGTCGAACAGATCGACCACGGCTACTACGTCCGCATGGAGGGCGGCGTGGTGCTCAAGGCACGCCGCGTCCTGATCGCGACCGGGCTGCGCGACGAACTGCCCGACATCCCCGGCGTCCGCGAACGGTGGGGGAGGGACCTGCTGCACTGCCCGCACTGCCACGCCCATGAAGTCCGCGACCAGCCCCTCGCCGTCCTCGGCACGCATCCGGGAGCGGTCCACCAGGCTCTGCTCCTGCGCCAGTGGAGCGACGATGTCGTCTTCCTCCCGCACACCCTGGACCTGACCGCGCAGGACCGGGAACGACTGACGGCGCGCGGTCTGCACCTGCTCGAGGGGGAGATCAAGCAGCTCGTCGTCGGCGACGACCGGCTGCGCGGAATCGAACTCGTCGACGGCCGCGTCGTCCCCCGCGCTGCCGCCTTCCTTTTCCCCCGCCCCGTCCCGCGCGACGAACTGCTGACCGAACTGGGATGCGACAAGGACGACGCCGGCTGGGTCGTCACCGACCGCACCGGCCGTACGAGCGTCGCGGGCGTCTGGGCCGTCGGCAACGTCGTCGACCCGCGCGCGCAGGTCGTGGCCGCGGCCGGCATGGGGTCCGCCGCTGCCTTCGCCATCAACGCCGACCTGCTGGACGAGGACGTCGACCGCGCCGTCGAACAGCACCGCCACGCGGCTGCCGCCACCCGGTAGCCCGCAGTGCGGCAGCGCCGCATCCCACTCTTCTACCCGTACAAGACAGGGAGTCCACGTATGCCCGCACATGCCCCGCGCCCGGTGGACAGCGTCACCGAGCAGACGTTCACCGCGCGCGTCCTTCAGGCGGAGCGGCCCGTCCTGGTCCAGTTCTGGGCCACCTGGTGCCACCCGTGCCGGGTGGTCACCCCCATCGTGGAGCAGTTGGCCGCCGAACAGTCCGGCAACCTGGACGTCGTCCGGGTCGACCTGGACGAGGAGCCCGGGCTGGCCGCCCGGCTCGGCATCACCTCCGTTCCCGCCTTCGTCGTCTACACAGGCGGCCGGCCCGCAGGCTCGTGGGTCGGCGCGGCGCCCAAGCACGTCCTGGAGAAGAAGCTCGCCTCGATCCTGCGGGCCGGGGGGTGATGGCCGGCGAGCATGTGCCGGCTTCTCTTGCGACTGCCGAGTCCAGGCGGGAAGTATGAGCACACCGCGAGCCATCGTCAGGCAGCGCACCTCCGTGTGCGGCCCGGTCACCCCCAGCACGATCGAGGCGCTCGGCGGCCGAGTGGGGGCAGGGGGCGGGGCCCGCGGCCAGGAGGTGGTCGCGGGCCCCGCGGGTGGACTCAGACCGGCTTCAGCCAGACCGTCGCCAACGGCGGCAGCGTCAGCAGAATGCTGCCGGGCCGGCCGTGCGCGGCCACCGGTTCGGGCTTCAGCGGCCCGGGATGGTGTACGTCGCTGCCGCCGTACCGGGCGGCGTCCGTATTGAGGACCTCCGTCCATGCGGCCCGGTCACCGGCGACGTCCGGGACGCCGATGCGGTAGTCGTGCCGCACCACCGGGGAGAAATTGCTGACGGCGAGCAGCGGCGAGCCGTGCGCGTCGTAGCGCAGGAAGGCGAAGACATTGTCGTCGGCCGCACCGCCGTCCACCCAGTCGAAGCCCTCCGGGACGGTGTCGCGCTGCCAGAGCGCGGGGGTGGCGCGGTACACCGCGTTCAGGTCGCCGACCAGAGTGCGTACGCCCCGGTGGTCGCTCTCCGCAGCGTACGAAGGGTCGAGCAGCCACCAGTCCGGACCGTGCCCCTCCGACCACTCCGCTCCCTGGGCGAACTCCTGCCCCATGAAAAGGAGTTGCTTGCCCGGGTGGGCCCACATGAAGCCGAGGTACGCCCGGTGGTTGGCGCGCTGCTGCCACCAGTCGCCGGGCATCTTGCTGACCAGTGCTTGCTTTCCGTGCACCACCTCGTCGTGCGAGATCGGCAGGACGTAGTTCTCGCTGTACGCGTACACCATCGAGAAGGTCATCTCGTTGTGGTGGTACTTGCGGTGCACCGGCTCCTTCGACACGTATTCGAGGGAGTCGTGCATCCAGCCCATGTTCCACTTCAGCCCGAAGCCGAGCCCGCCGAAGCCGTCGGGGCCGACATGGTGGGTGGCGCGGGTGACGCCGTTCCAGGCGGTGGATTCCTCGGCGATGGTGACGACGCCCGGATTGCGGCGGTAGACGGTGGCGTTCATCTCCTGGAGAAAGGCGACGGCGTCCAGGTTCTCCCGGCCGCCGCGCTCGTTCGGCGACCATCCCCCGTCCTCGCGCGAGTAGTCGAGATAGAGCATCGAGGCGACGGCGTCGACCCGCAGCCCGTCGATGTGGAACTCCTCGCACCAGTAAGTTGCGTTGGCGACAAGGAAGTTGCGTACCTCCGTGCGCCCGTAGTCGAACTCCAGCGTGCCCCAGTCCGGATGCGCCGCCCGCGACGGGTCGGAGTGCTCGTACAGCGGGCGGCCGTCGAACTCCGCGAGCGCCCAGTCGTCGCGCGGGAAGTGCGCGGGCACCCAGTCGACGATGACGCCGATGCCGGCCCGGTGCAGCGCGTCGACGAGGAAACGGAAGTCGTCCGGTGTGCCCATGCGTGACGTCGGGGCGTAGAAACCGGTGACCTGATAGCCCCAGGAACCGCCGAAGGGATGCTCGGAGACCGGCATCAGCTCCACATGCGTGAACCCGAGGTCCCTTACGTAAGCGGGGAGTTGGGAGGCGAGCCCGCGGTAGGTGAGCCCTGGCCGCCAGGACGGCAGATGCACCTCGTACACGGAGAACGGCGCCTCGTGCACCGGTACGTCCCCGCGGTGCGCCATCCACTCCTGGTCCTGCCACTCATGGTGCGAGGCCGTCACGATCGAGGCAGTGGAGGGCGGGACCTCGGTACGGCGCGCCATCGGGTCGGCGCGTGTGGTGTGCGAACCGTCCGGGCGGCAGATGTCGAACTTGTAGAGCGTGCCCTCCCCGATCGCGGGCAGAAACAGCTCCCACACCCCGCTGGAGCCGAGCGAACGCATCGGGAAGCCGGCGCCGTCCCAGTAGTTGAAGTCCCCGGTGACCCGCACACCGCGGGCGTCGGGGGCCCACACAGTGAACCGGGTGCCCGCGACGCCCTGGTGTTCCATGGGCTGAGCGCCGAGGGCGGTCCACAGCTCCTCGTGGCGCCCCTCGCCGATCAGATGCAGATCGAGCTCGCCGAGCGCGGGCAGGAAGCGGTACGGATCCTGAACCTCGATCTCGTTGTCCTCGTAGGCGACCAGGAGCTGGTACTCGGGGAGCGCGGGCATCGGCAGCAGCCCGGAGAAGAGGCCGTCGCCGTCGTCGTGCAGCTGTGCCCGCAGCCCCTTGGCGAGCACGGTCACGGACCGCGCGTACGGGCGCAGCACCCGGAAGGTCACACCGCCGCGGACCATATGGGCGCCGAGCAGGTCGTGCGGGGCGTGGTGCTCACCGGCGAGCAGCCGGCCCCGGTCACCCTTGTCGAGGGGGCGGGCCTGTCGCACTCCCTGGCTGCCGGCGCCCCGGCGGGGGCGGCGCGGCGCGGCATCAGTACCGGTGGCGGCTCGCTCGCCCGCCGGCTTCTTCCGCTCGGCCGGTGCAGCCGGTTTCGAGGAGGGCGGCGTGTCCACCTCCGCCGGGGCCGCGGGGGGTGCCGTCTCGGCCGGTGTCAGCAGCGGGACTTGTGGGACCTCGGTGGCGGCGGGCGTTTTGCGGGACGGCTTGCGGGCGGTCACAGGGACAGCCTCCTCGGAAGGGTGTTGTCGGGGCGGATCAGGGCCGGACAGGACAAAACAGCGGGGAGGGACGGGGCCGGGCGGGACGGTGCCGGGCGGCGGAGCAGGTGCGACGACGGCAGGACCGCGGGCGGGCGACGGCACCCGGGCCGTCAGTCGGCGACGGAGGCCAGCCGGTGGATCGCCGCCATCGGCACCGGAAGCCAGTCGGGCCGGTGCTGTGCCTCGTACTGCACCTCGTACACCGCCTTGTCGGTCTCGTGGGCGCGCAACAGCTCCGGTTCGCTGCGCGGGTCGACGCCCGAGGTTCTGGCGTATCCCTCGCAGTAGGCGGTCCGGCAGCGGGCCGCCCACTCGGCGTTCCACGGGCGGTGCGAGCGGGCCGCGTAGTCGAAGGAGCGGAGCATGCCGGCGATGTCGCGCACCGGAGGCTGCGGACGGCGGCGCTCGGGCAGCGGCCGGGCCGGTTCGCCCTCGAAGTCGATCAGTGACCAGAAACCGTCGGCCGCGCGCAGCGTCTGGCCGAGATGGAGATCGCCGTGGACGCGCTGGGCCGCCCAGTTGCGGCCCCGGTGCCCCAGCGCGGCCACCGCGTCGAATGCGGCCCGCAGCCCGGGGACGTACGGCACGAGCGCCGGTACCGCCTGGGCGGCGGCCTCCAGCCGCTGCACCATCGCGGCGGCGAGATGCTCGGTCTGGGCGCGGCGCAGGGAGGGGGTCGGCAGGGCGGCGGCCAGCGCCGTGTGCACCTCGGCGGTGGCCCGGCCCAGCGCGTGGGCCTCGTTGGTGAAGTCGCGGCCCTTGGTGAGGGCGCGCAGCGCGAGCTGCCAGCCGTCCTCCGCGCCGCGCAGGAACGGCTGCAGCACGCCGAGGGTGAGCGGCTCGGGTGCGGTGGCCTCGAACCAGGCGACGGGGGCGGGCACCCGTCCGCAGCCCTCGCGCGCGAGGGCGAGCGGAAGTTCCAGATCGGGGTTGGTGCCCGGGAAGATCCGGCGGAAGATCTTGAGGATGTAGGCGTTGCCGTAGACGAGCGAGGTGTTGGACTGCTCGGTGTCGAGCACCCGGGGTGCGAGCTCCGCGGCGATGGGTGCACCGCCCCGGTCGAAGCGCAGGGAGCCGAAAGTGCCGGGGGCGCGGAACCTCTCCAGCAGGAGTCCGGCCAGGCGCGGGTCGTGCAGTCCCTCGTAGACGGTGCGGCCGGTGAGCGGTCCGTCGGTCACCTGACCGATGAGCGCGGGCGCCAGCCGTGGCGGCAGTACGGACCGTACGCCGAGCAGCAGTTGGTAGCAGTCGTCCGGCGACTGCGCGGGCATGTGCGGCTGGTGGACCCGGACCAGCAGGTGAAGCAGCCCGGTTCCGGTCCCGGTACCGGAGCCGACGGAATCGGTGCCCACCGGCAGTATTTCGGTCGCCGACACCAGCGAGAACGCGTTGATCGGCCGCCCCTTGCCCGCGAACCACCGCTGCCGGGGCAGCCATTGGTGCAGCAGAGGGGCGAGAGACGGCAGCAGGGCTGTGTTGGCAGCCAGAGCGACCCGAGTGGATGCAGCCTCCGACATGGCATCGCGTCCTTTCCCCGGGCACACCACAGGATGCGAAGAGTGTCCCGGATTGCGGCAATAGCTGTCCGGCTGTGCGGGACGTGTCGGGGCAGGATGGTCCGTACGGACTCGACTCGAAGGGATCGAAACGCCTGATGGGACCCGGAAGGGCCCGGAAGTGCTCGATGTGGGGGAGAGCGCCCCGTGCGGGGCGGCGGAAACCGCCCCGCGGTTGGTGGTGCGAAGGGACGCTGAGGGCTGTCCCGTAATCCGTGGTGGATCAGCGCGCGGCGTCAGATGCGGTGCATCGCAAGGCGGAGGAACGTCCGC
>NZ_JBEOVN010000245.1:0-9667 GCF_040295565.1 Streptomyces sp. NPDC002785
GAGGCACGTACGTGCCTCCCCGGGTCGAGGTCCACCCGTTTGGATTACACCCGATTCAGCGCTTTCGAACGCCTTCGGCGAGTTCGCCCGCCAGGGAGCGAACCGCGGCCAGGCCCGCCTCCTCGTCGGGTGCATCGAGCATGCCCTTGACGAAGGCGGAGCCGACGATCACCCCGTCGGCGAAGCCCGCGACCTCGGCGGCCTGTCGTGCGTTGGAGACGCCGAGGCCGACGCAGACCGGGAGGGCCGTCGTGGCGCGGGTGCGCGCGACCAGGTCCTGGGCCTGCTCGCCCACGGACTCGCGGGTGCCGGTGACCCCCATCAGCGAGGCCGCGTACACGAAGCCGGAGCCGGCCGCGGTGATGGTGGCGAGGCGCTCGTCCTTGCTGCTCGGCGCGACGACGAAGACGGTCGCGAGACCGTGCTTGTCGGCGTGTTCGCGCCACAGTTCGGACTCCTGGACCGGCAGGTCGGGCAGGATGCACCCGGCGCCGCCCGCCTCGGCGAGTTCGGCCGTGAAGCGCTCGACGCCGTACCGGTCGATCGGGTTCCAGTACGTCATGACGAGGAT
Source organism: Streptomyces sp. NPDC002785 (assembly GCF_040295565.1). Lineage (NCBI taxonomy): Bacteria > Bacillati > Actinomycetota > Actinomycetes > Kitasatosporales > Streptomycetaceae > Streptomyces > Streptomyces sp. NPDC002785. The sequence continues at coordinate 572 of NZ_JBEOVN010000245.1, forward strand.
CGGGACACCGGTCGCCTCGTACGCCTCGCGGACCGTACGCATCACGTCGGCGATCTTCACACCGCCGCGCAGGGCGATGTCGTCGGCAGTCTGGATGACCGGGCCGTCGAGCACCGGGTCGCTGTGCGGCAGCCCCACCTCGACGATGTCCGCACCGCCCGCCACGACCGCCTTCACGGCGGCGATCGCGCCGTCGACGGTCGGGAAGCCGGCCGGGAGGTACGCGATGAGCGCGGCCCTGTTCTCCGCCTTCGCCTGTGCGAGGGAAGAACTCAACAACTCCACATTGCCGCTCACTTGGTGACCTCCTCTTCCCCGTCGGCCACATCGGCCTCGACGACCCCGTCGGTCCCGTCGTACAGCCCGAAGTAGCGGGCTGCCGTGTCCATGTCCTTGTCGCCGCGGCCGGACAGATTGACCACGAGCAGTCCGTCCTTGCCGAGTTCCTTCCCGACCTCCAGGGCTCCGGCCAGCGCGTGGGCGCTCTCGATGGCCGGAATGATCCCTTCGGTACGGGAGAGGAGGCGCAGTGACTGCATGGCGGCGTCATCGGTGACCGCGCGGTACTCGCCGCGGCCGATGTCCTTGAGGTACGCGTGCTCCGGGCCGATGCCCGGGTAGTCGAGACCGGCCGAGATGGAGTACGGCTCGGTGATCTGGCCCTCGTCGTCCTGGAGGACGTAGCTGCGCGAACCGTGCAGGATGCCCGGCTCGCCCGCGGTCAGGGTCGCCGCGTGCTCGCCGGTCTCCACACCGTGTCCGGCGGGCTCGCAGCCGATCAGCCGGACATGGGCGTCCGGGATGAAGGCGTGGAAGAGCCCGATGGCGTTGGAGCCGCCGCCGACACAGGCGATGGCGGCGTCCGGCAGCCGGCCGGTCCGCTCCAGGATCTGGCGGCGGGCCTCGACACCGATGACGCGGTGGAAGTCACGGACCATGGAGGGGAAGGGGTGCGGTCCCGCGACGGTGCCGAAGAGGTAGTGCGTGTGGTCCACATTGGCGACCCAGTCGCGGAACGCCTCGTTGATGGCGTCCTTCAGGGTCCTGGAGCCGGACCTCACGGCGATGACCTCGGCGCCGAGCATCCGCATCCGCGCCACGTTCAGCGCCTGCCGCTCGGTGTCGATCTCACCCATGTAGATGGTGCATTCGAGGCCGAAGAGCGCGCAGGCGGTCGCGGTGGCGACGCCGTGCTGGCCGGCGCCGGTCTCGGCGATGACCCGGGTCTTGCCCATGCGCCTGGTGAGCAGCGCCTGGCCCAGCACGTTGTTGATCTTGTGCGAACCGGTGTGGTTCAGGTCCTCGCGCTTGAGGAAGATGCGGGCGCCGCCCGCGTGCTCGGCGAAGCGCGGGACCTCGGTCAGCGCGCTGGGGCGACCGGTGTAGTTGACCATGAGCTCGTTGAGCTCTGCGGCGAAGGCCGGGTCGGCCTTGGCCTTGTCGTACTCGACGGCGACCTCGTCCACGGCGGCGACGAGCGCCTCCGGGATGAACTTGCCGCCGAACGCACCGAAGTACCCCTCGGCGCTGGGGATCAGACCCTCCGGGTCCGGGATGAAGAAGTCAGATGACATCCGACGTGCTCCTCGACATTGCAATGGGTGGGTTCACCGTATGCGCCGTGAGCGGAGCGCCGCCGCGACCGGGAACGGTCGGACGGTGCGGTCGTACGTACGATCAAGAGTGGTGCGGTACGTCGGCCGGGGCTCGCTACAGCGCGGACCCCGTGCGCCATCGCATGCCGTTGACCTGGCCGGGCTCGTCGCCGATCACATACCGCACGCGCCGGCCGAGCACGCGGCGCGCGGGGGCACGGCAGCCGCGGGGGCGGCAGCCGCGCGCCAGCGGCGCGTGCGGGTCCCGGGCGGCCGTCACCGCGGCCAGGCGCAGGCCCGGCCGAATACGGGGCGCGGGACGGTCGGCGGACACGGTTGCGGTCAGCTCCGTCCGTGCCGGAGCGCCGGGTGGGCGCCGGCGGCGACCAGGTCGGCGACGGCGGCCCGCGGGTCGCGGCCGGTGACCAGGGATTCGCCCACGAGCACCGCGTCGGCGCCCGCGTTGGCGTACGCGATCAGGTCGTGCGGGCCGCGAACGCCGGACTCGGCGACCTTGACGATGTGGTTCGGGATCTCGGGGGCGACGCGCTCGAAGGTGGAGCGGTCGACCTTGAGGTCCTTCAGGTTGCGCGCGTTGACACCGATGATCTTCGCTCCGGCGTCCACAGCGCGTTCCGCCTCCTCCTCGTCGTGCGCCTCGACCAGCGGCGTCAGGCCGATGGACTCGGCGCGCTCGATCAGGGAGACCAGGGCCTCCTGGTCGAGGGCGGCCACGATCAGCAGGGCGAGGTCGGCGCCGTAGGCGCGGGCCTCCCAGAGCTGGTACGAGGTGACGATGAAGTCCTTGCGCAGGATCGGGATGTCGACCTTGGCGCGGACGGCCTCCAGGTCGGCGAGGGAACCGCCGAAGCGGCGCTCCTCGGTGAGGACCGAGATGACGGACGCGCCGCCCGCCTCGTAGTCCGCGGCGAGCGCGGCCGGGTCGGCGATCGCGGCAAGTGCCCCCTTGGAAGGGCTTGAGCGCTTGACCTCACAGATGACGGTCACGCCCTCGCCGCGCAGGGCGGCGACTCCGTTCTTGGCCGCAGGAGCGCGGGCCGCGCGTTCCTTCAGCTCGTCGAGGCTGACACGCGCCTGCCGCTCTGCGAGGTCGGCGCGTACGCCATCGATGATCTCGTCGAGCACACTCACGCGAGCGGCCCCCTTCCGGGACGGTGATGAGGGAACAGGATCAGCCATGTCAATGCTATCCGCAGGAGGCCGTAGGGCCCGAATCCGGTAGACGAATGTCCCACTACCTGGGCATTCAAGGCGCCAGTACTGATCCGAACGGCAGATTCCGGACGATCGAGAAAATCAGCAGCACGGCCCCGATCCCCCACCAGACGACGGGCTTCGCGGCGATGCTCATGGGCCTTCCCCGGGAGACGCGGGCCATCCAGACCACCCAGAGGACGGCGAAGATCCCGTAGCCGACGACGGCGAGCGCATTGGTGCCGAGGGCGGCGGCGATGTCGCCGTGCGCGACGGCGTGGGCACTGCGCAGACCGCCGCAGCCCGGGCAGTACAGGCCGGTGAAGCGGAGCAGTGGGCAGACCGGGTAGTGGCCCGGCTGATTGGGGTCGACGGCACCGACGTAGCCGAACGCCCCGATGACGGCGGCCATGACTCCCACCGGGGTGGCGAGCCGCCAAAGACGCGAGACGGGGACGGGGGCCGGTGGGAAGAGCGGCGGGGACGGCTGCCGGTCGCGCGTCGGGGGGCATCCGGACATCGACGGGTGGCCGGGGGCGGGCCGGGAGCCCGGCGCCGACGATGCGGCGGGTGAAGTAGGCGATGCGTCCACCCGGTGATTGTCCCCGCTGATGCGGAAAGGCGCAGCCCGGGCCGGGCTGCGCCTCGCATTCGTACGGGTGGTGCGTGCGTCAGGAGATCTGGGCCTGCGAGGCGCGGGCCCTGGCCGCGGCCATCTCCGCCGACTCCTTCGGCATGCCGAGGCCCGCGGCCTTCATCGCGAGGCCGACGACCCCGCCGAGGAGAATGATGGCCATGCTTACCCAGAAGCCGATCGGGCTGGCCGCGACCATGAAGACGCCTGCGGCGCAGAAGCCGATGAAGGAGATGATGACACCGGTCCAGGCGGCCGGGGTGTGTCCGTGGCTGCTGCCCGCCATGAGTTGCTCCTTGTTGGTGATGGGCTGTTGATATCGCTGTACGCAAAGCAGGTGCCGCTGTGCAGAAAGCTCGGCTTCATTGTCCCGTACGTGCCGGTAGGACGTGAGCGGGGGGTCACGCCTCGCGCGTCGGGTCCTCGCCGCGGTCCAGGGCCTTCCACAGGTCCTCGGGCCGGTCCGGGTCCGGGACGGTGCGGGCGGCCTTGCGGGGGCGGGGGGTGCCGTCCCGTTCGTACCGTCCCGACAAGGTGGGCCAGAGCGTCCCGTACCGCAGGGCGAGCAGACCGGCGAGGAGGATCAGCAGGCCGCCGGCCACGGTGACATAGGGCCACGCGGTATGGCTGAGGGCGTCGATCGTCGCCGAGGCGTCGCCAGTGGTCCGCGCCGCCTTCTCGTCGAGCGCCGCGCTGTCAGAGGCGCCGAGGTAGGCGCTCAGTCCGGCGCCGAGGCCACTGAGGGCGAGGAGCCCGGCGACGACCGTCCGGCCTCCGCCGCGCACGGCGAAGACGGCGACGAGGGCGGCCAGGCCGACTATGGCGAGGGCCGCGGGAAGTCCGGTGACGTCCTGGCCGTCGGCGGTCAGCGGCAGGGAGCCGCCACCGACGGCCGCCCGGCCCTCGGCCCAGGTCTGGCCGGAGGCGAGCAGGACAACGGTGGCACCGGCCGCCCCGAGGAGCAGGCCGGCTGCCAGACTGCGGCGGCTTCCCGTGGCGTCGGGCGCGGTGGCGGCTCGGGCACGGGGCTGGGGTACGGGGACAGCACTCACGTTCTCCACTATCCCTTACCGCCTCATACTCCGTGGAGCCGGTTGGCCGTATGCACCGCGCGGAGCACCGCGGCGGCCTTGTTGCGGCACTCGGTGTCCTCGGCGACCGGGTCGGAGTCGGCGACGACACCCGCTCCGGCCTGGACATACGCCGTGCCGTCGCGGAGCAGGGCGGTCCGGATCGCGATGGCGGTGTCGGAGTCCCCGGCGAAGTCGAGGTAGCCGACGCAGCCTCCGTACAGTCCGCGGCGGGTGGGTTCGAGCTCCTCGATGATCTGCATCGCGCGGGGCTTGGGGGCGCCGGAGAGGGTGCCCGCGGGGAAGCACGCGGTGAGGACGTCGAAGGCGGTGCGGCCCTCGGCGACGCGGCCGGTGACGGTGGAGACGATGTGCATCACGTGCGAGTACCGCTCGATCGACATGAAGTCGACGACCTCGACGCTGCCGGGTTCGCAGACCCGCCCCAGGTCGTTGCGGCCGAGGTCGACGAGCATCAGATGCTCGGCGCGTTCCTTCGGGTCGGCGAGGAGTTCGTCGGCGAGCGCCTGGTCCTCCTGCGGGGTGGCGCCGCGGTGCCTGGTCCCGGCGATCGGGTGGACCATGGCGCGTCCGTTCTCGACTTTGACAAGGGCTTCCGGGCTGGAGCCCGCGACGTCGAAGCCGTCGAAGCGGAAGAGGTACATGTACGGCGACGGGTTGGTGGCGCGCAGCACCCGGTAGACGTCCAACGCGCTTGCCGTGCACGGGGTTTCGAAGCGCTGGGAGGGAACCACCTGAAAGGCCTCACCGGCCCTGATGCGTTCCTTCACGTCCTCGACGGCGTCCTGGTACGCCTTGCCGCCCCACAGCGCGGTGTACGGGGGGAGCTCGGACGGCGGGAGGGGGGCGGGGGCGTTCTCGACGGGGCGCGAGAGGTCCTGCTCCATGGCGTCGAGACGGGCGACGGCGTCCGCGTACGCCTCGTCGACGCCGGTCGCGAGGTCGTTGTGGTTGATCGCGTTGGCGATCAGCAGGACGCTGCCGTCCCAGTGGTCGAGAACGGCCAGGTCCGAGGTGAGCAGCATCGTCAGCTCGGGAACGTGGAGGTCGTCCTCGACGCTGTCGCCGATCTTCTCCAGGCGGCGCACGATGTCGTAACCCAGGTAGCCGACCATGCCGCCGGTGAACGGGGGCAGTCCGCCGTCGACGACCAGGTCGTGGGGGGTGTGGAGGGTCTCGATGGTGGCGCGCAGGGCCTGCAGCGGGTCGCCGTCGTCGGGGACGCCGACGGGCGGGGTGCCCAGCCAGTGGGCCTGTCCGTCGCATGCGGTGAGGGTGGCGGCGCTGCGTACCCCGATGAAGGAGTAGCGCGACCAGGTCCGGCCGTTCTCCGCGGATTCGAGGAGGAAGGTGCCGGTGCGCTCGCCCGCGAGTTTGCGGTAGAGCCCGACCGGGGTGTCGCCGTCCGCGAGGAGCCGGCGGCTGACGGGGATGACGCGCCGGTCGACGGCCAGCTTGCGGAAGGTATCGAGATCCATGGCGGCCGACCCTACTGGGTGAGCGGGAGAACGTCGGCGTCGAAGCAGGTGCGGTCGCCGGTGTGGCAGGCGGCACCCGTCTGGTCGACCTTGACGAGGACGGTGTCGGCGTCGCAGTCGAGGGCGACGGACTTGACCTGCTGGATGTGGCCCGAGGTGTCGCCCTTGACCCAGTACTCCTGACGGCTGCGGGACCAGTAGGTGCAGCGGCCGGTGGTGAGGGTGCGGTGCAGGGCCTCGTCGTCCATCCAGCCGAGCATCAGCACCTCACCGGTGTCGTACTGCTGGGCGATGGCCGGGACGAGGCCGTCGGCGCCGCGCTTGAGGCGGGCGGCGATGGCCGGGTCGAGGTTGCCGGACGGCGGCGGAGTGCTGGGCGTGGGCGCGCTGGTCATGCGCCCATTGTGCCGTGGCCGCGGGAGCGGTTCTGTGCAGCGTCCACTGGGCGGACCGCGTGCAACGGTCGTACGCTGGCGAGCATGTCGACCCATGCGAAGCGTGAACGACTTCTGCTCGCCGACCTGTTGGAGGCGGCGGGACCGGAAGCCCCGACTCTGTGCCACGGCTGGACGACGCGGGACCTGGCCGCCCATGTGGTGGTCCGCGAGCGCCGGCCGGACGCGGCGGGAGGGGTGGTGCTGGGCCTGCTGAAGAACCGCCTCGAACGGGTGCAGGCGGAGTACGCGGCGAAGCCGTACGAAGAGTTGATCCAGCTGATCCGTACCGGACCGCCGCGGTTGTCCCCGTTCGGCCTGAAGCAGATCGACGAGGCCGCCAACACCGTCGAGTTCTACGTCCATACGGAGGATGTGCGCCGGGCCCAGCCGGACTGGTCGCGGCGGGAGCTGGACCCGGTCTTCGCCGATGTGCTGTGGTCGCGCGCGGAGAGGACGGCCCGGCTGCTGGGCCGCAAGTCCCCGGTCGGGCTGGTACTGCGCCGCCCGGACGGCCAGACGGCGGTGGCGCACAAGGGCACCCCGGTCGTGACGGTCACCGGCGAGCCCGGCGAGCTGCTGCTGTTCGCGTTCGGCCGGCAGGACGCGGCGACGGTGGACCTCGAGGGCGACAAGGAGGCGATGGCCCGGCTGCACACGGCGGAACTGGGAATGTAGGGCGTACGGGTCCGGATCAGCGCGGGAGTTCGGCACGGCGCAGCCGGGTGAAGGCCAGACCGGCCGTCGCCCCCGCCGCGCACACCGCGGCGCTGACGACGAAGACCGGGCCCGTCCCCCAGGCGGCGACGGCGGCTCCCGTGACCGGGAAGCCGAGCGGTGCAATCGCATGGGTGAAGAGCGTCGAGACGGAGGTGACCCGTCCCAGATAGGCGGGGTCGGTGACCGTCTGGGTCAGGGCGCCGCACAGAGAGCCGCCGAGGCCCGCGAAGAGCCCGATGCAGACGGCGACGGCGACGGCGAGGCCCACCGAGGGCATGTAGGCGAGGGCCGCTATGGCGACCGCACCGAACAGCACCGTCAGGCACATGACGAGCCCGGCCCGTGGCACCCGGCCGCGCACGGCGAGCAGCAGGGCCGACGCACCTGCGCCGATCCCGAACGCGGCGACGATCCAGCCCATGCCGGAGGCGCCCCAGCCGCGCTCGCGGGCGAGCAGGATCAGCCCGAGGTTGAGCGGCCCCGCGAAGCCCAGTTCGCTGAGGGCGACGGTGAGCATCAGCGGTCCGAGCACCGGGTGACGGCGGATGTGGCGCAGCCCGTCGGCCAGGTCGTGCCAGGCGGTGCCGGACGGTTCGGCGGTCTCCCGGGTGGGCAGTGGGCTGATCCGCAGGGACAGGAGCAGCGGCAGCGATAAGGCGAAGAGCACCCCGGCCGCGGCGAACGCGAGGGTCGGGCCGCCGCCGGCCACCGCGACGCCGCCGAGCGGGCCTCCGACGACGTTGGCGGCACGGGAGGCGAGTCCGCGCAGCCCCTGGACGCGGGCGAGCTGTCCGGCGGCGGTGATCCGGGGCGGCAGGGCGCCGACGGCGGGCAGGAAGAGGGCGTCGACCACGCCGAAGACGAGCGCGACGGCGATCAGCATCCACACGGCGGGCGAGGTGACCAGCAGTGCGCCGGCCAGGCCCAGCACGACCAGGCAGCGGGCGGCGTCGCTGCCGATGACGACGCGGCGCGGTCCGATCCGGTCGGCGAGCACTCCCCCGCCGAGCATCAGCAGGGCCCTGGGTATGGAGCCGACGGCGAGGACGAGTCCGGCCTGGGTGGCGCTGCCGCTGCGGGCGGCGGCCCAGGCGAGTGCCATGTAGTAGACGCTGTCGCCGATCATCGAAGCGGTGTAGGCACCGAGCCAGCGCAGGACGTTGCCGTCGCGGTGGGCGGGACGCTCGGGGGTTTTCGTGGCTGTTTCGGTGACGGTCATGAGGGTCCTCTCGGGTCGCCGGTTCAGATGCGGAACGGAAATGCGTACAGGTGCACGGCGACGTTCTCGCGGCCTTCCGTGTCCCCGGCCTCGTCGCGGGCACGGCCGAGCTCCTCGTACCGGTCGATCAGTTCGTGCACCTCGCGGTTGAGCGCGGCGAGTTCCTCGGCGGTGAGCCGGGCCAGGTACTCAGAGCCTGAGGAGGCGCTGCGCCACTCCTGGGACCAGCTCTGGGCCGAGTCGATGTAGCGGCGGTACAGCTCGCTGCGCTGGTCGAGGGAGAGCCGGCCGACCGCGGTGTGCGTGGCGACCTTCTCGGGTGCGTCGCTGAAGTCCTCCTCGCGGAAGCTCAGCCCCTTCGAGGCGGGCTGCCACCAGCGCTCCCGGCCGTCCCTGCCCTGCTGCTCGGCCTCCTCGATCAGGCCGTGGTCGGCGAGCCTGCGCAGGTGGTAGCTGACCAGCGAGACGGCCTCGTCGACCTGCTCGGCGAGCTGGGAGGCGGTGGCCGTGCGGGAGATGTAGAGCAGCCGGTACAGCTTCATCCGCAGGGGGTGCCCGAACGCCTTGAGGGTCTCCAGGTCCGAGACCTGGCGCGATTCATTGCTTGCCATGGCCCCAAGATCGTGGACGCGATCGGCGGGGTGGAGCTGGACATCCCCAAGGCGTTCAAGGACAAGAAGTCCGGCGCCGACTTCAAGGCGGGCAAGCAG